>NZ_JBKKAP010000082.1:0-150776 GCF_046714615.1 Paeniglutamicibacter sp. | reverse complement strand
CGACATCCGGGCCTGGGTCAAGGCCTGGAACGAAAACCCGCGGCCGTTCATCTGGACGAAGTCCGCCGAACAGATCCTCGAGTCACTGGGCCGACTTCTGAAGCGAACTTCAGGCGCAGGACACTAGTCGAACGGTTCTTCTCTCTAGCCAGACGTTCACGTGAGAGTGGATAGTTGCCCCTCGCGGGCGGTCAAGCGCTGCGCCTAGGGCACTGGATATTCACCGCAGTCGACCTCCGAAAATGACATCAGATGATTGAATCGCCTTGATGACGCGGCTCGCAAACACGTGTGCTTCAATGTTCTCCGTTGCATTGGTTGAAGCGTTCAGTGCCGCAACATCAATGCCCAATAGCAGCGGGAATGGGAAAGTTCCCCGCAAGCAGAGATCTGGAAGACCCGGATCTTCGTGCGGGAGCATATGTCACAAGCCCCTGCGGTGGGGCTACTGGCCGGTGACGTCCTTGGTCGCGTCCTTGAGGTGTTCTCCGGCCGGCTTGGCCTTGGCGACACTCTGGTCCGCGGCCCCCTCGGCCTGCAGCTTTTCATTGTCGGTGGCCTCTCCGGCCTTTTCCTTCGCCTTCCCGGCGGCTTCCTGCGCTTTGTTGCCAATCTTGTCATCGAGACCCATGGGGTCCTCCTTCGATAGATGAAAACAGGAACAATCCCCCACGGTATGAAACGTTTCTCGGTGGTCGCCGGGAGTACCCACAGTATTTGGCGAAGCCCACGGTGGCAACGGCCCGGGCACGCGGATTGGGGGTGGGCTGAAACCGGACCCCCGGATCGCTGCCTTGCTCGCCATCGCTGCCGCATGAGGCCAAGGACATATCGACGGGACCGCACCTCTCGTCATCCGGTATACCTCGGAGAAAATCAGGATCCCCGAAGCCCGGACGCGCGTCGAGGAATCTGTCCTGCGAATCCAATCCCTGCATCCTCCGGCAACATTCTCAGGCAGCTGCACGACCGCCATAACGACGGGCAAGGGAAGCAACACCGGAGGCCCGGCGCGGACTTGTTCGCCGGGCAGGTGGCCCACGCCGCTCCACGCATGCGGGTGTCGTGCCGATGAATAGGCGCGGTGGTGGCATAAACCTTTCCCGAAGAGGGGTCGGGACGATTGTTGTGCACCGGGGACCACTGCCATATGTTCAGTGTCATGGGCGCGTTGAGAATGATGGACGTTTTGGGGGAACTATGTGATCTGGTGTCCGAAATGGAAGACCTCCAGGGCCTTCTGGAGGGCATGGCCGCTCTGGCAGCCACGGGATTAACACGGGTCGCCGGATCGAGGGTTGAGTGTTCGCTGGTTCTGCATCGGAGCAAGCTGCCGGCGGCAATGGCCGGAAGCGATGATCGGGTGATACTCCTTGATGGCGTGGAACAACTCTGGGACGAGGGACCTTGCCTCCACGCGCTGCGTACCGGGTTGCCGGTGATACTGGAGGACGCCTCGGATTCCCGCTGGCCGGGGTACGGGCGTGAGCTGAAGGCACAGGGCTTCGCCGGAGTGCTGGGGATTCCGCTGGATCTGGGACCCAGGGCAGCTGCCACGCTGAATTTTTTGCTGCCGAAACCGGTGTCTTCAGCGATGGCATCACCCTGGACGCCATGGGTTTCACGGATGAATGCCGGCGGGCGTTGTCCCTGGCCCTGAGGATCGCCGATGCCGAATTGAGGTCGGAGGATCTGGCCGCCGCCTTGGAATATAGGACTCCCATTGACCTGGCACGCGGCATCCTGATGGCCCAGAACCGCTGCACGGCGGCAGAGGCGTTCGAGGTCCTGCGCAAGGCATCGAACAACCGGAACCAGAAGCTACATGCCCTCGCCCTGGAGATGTCCGCCCGTTTTGCCCAGTCGCACGGACCTGCACATTTTGAACCCTAAGCGACTACTGCGGACATCGTTGGCGGGATCATCGAGGGGTAAACGATGTGGAGCGCGAGGATTAAACGGGGTACGCGTTAAGACCGGGATAGTTGGGGGTATGGTTACCCCTACTTCATTGCCTCGGGATGGTTTGGGTTGCCTGCGATTTAGGGGCCGGCCAACTGCCTGCATCCGGCGCCGCCCAGCCACACCGGCGTGATTGCTAGCTCGGAATGGCGGCTTTGTCTCAGCGCGGTTTGGCGGTTGCTCGTCCTCTAAGCATCCTCCGCCGTTTCGGCAGGTGCATTCTGGATTTCGGAGGCGAGTTCCACCTCCTTCTTTGCAGCATTCAAGATGGCCACCGCACGCCTCACCCCGCTCTGCCGAGAGGCGCTGAAATCGGTGCTGCCGGTGATGACCACCGGCGTGTAGCGCACGTTCCTAAAACGCCGATGAAGGGCGCTGCCTTCCCCCAGTACCGAGCGAAGGACAACATCGGTTTTTTCCGCCAGCCCTTGAAATTTGGCGGGTTCCCTTCCCTGGCCGCCACTATCTGTTCCTCCAGAAGTTCCAGTTTGCGAAATTTATGCATTGGATGAGAATATCCGCATTTATTGAAAGTCCTTGCGGAGATGAAAAGAGTGCCCGCGGCAGCCGCGGGCGTGCATGCACCATCCGGGCCAGATGTCACTTCTTTCCTTGGCTCATGATGTGACTGCCAACTTTGTTTCGCGCATCATCGGAGCGTCGTTGGGCAATTGCCATGTCCTATAAGCCGATCGTTTTATGGGAGTAAAGGCGAGACGGCACAAACGGCTGCGCCCTCATCTGCAACCCGGTGATGCCCGCGAGGCTTCTCCCCTAGCCTTTGCCGGAGTCGCCATCTCCCCGGCACTGGCCGCGATCCTGATGTCCGTTTCCACCATTGTGGTTGCCCTGAACGCGCAGCTTCTGCTCCGGCTCAGGCTCAGGCTCGACCCGACCACCAACCACTAGGCCACCATCCGCCAAGCCGGGACGCCGGACCCCGGAACGCCCCGGTAAGCTGGAGGGCAGACAATCGAGCGAAAGGCGGGAGACATGGGCATCGGAAAACCGCTGCGTCATCGCGCCGCGCCTTTCCTCCCGCTACCGGCCCTTGTGGGGCTGGTCCTGCTCATCCTGAGCCTGATGGGGATGCACACCATCACCGGCGCCCACGCCGGAACATCCATGGCAGGATCCCCGGTGGCGGCTCCCGCGGCCGGCGGGGGCCACCACCATGCCGGTCCCGCGGACCACACCCACGATTCGTCGGTGTCCTCCCCGGCGACGGCCGGGGCGGAGACGGAATGCCTCAGCTGCTGCGGCGACATGCCGCAGGCAGCGGGCTGCGACCTGGCGCCGGTGGCCGGCGGCATCTCCTGGCTTTTCCTCCCGGTGCTCCTGGTGCTCCCCGGTGACCTGGGCCTGCGCGGCCCGCCGCCGGTCACCGGCGCCACCGATTACCTCCCACCCCCTCCTTCACTGATCGAACTGTCCATCAGCCGCACGTAAAACCTTGGCCCCCGCCACATTGGTGCGGGCCAGTTTTCGCGCGGCCGCACCCCTGCGGGCCGATCGACAGCATTCGAACGACTTGTGAAGGAAAACCCCCATGAAACGCCTGACCCTTATTTCGGCGACCGCTCTTGCAGCCGCCCTGGCACTGACCGGCTGCGCCACCGACACCGGAACGGACACCACCACCACCACTCCCGGCATGGACCACGGCACCATGTCCGCCTCCCCGTCCGCCCAAACCCCCGCGGCGGCAGACCCCAACAGTGCCGATGCGATGTTCGCCCAGATGATGATCCCGCACCACGAGCAAGCCGTGGAGATGAGCGAGGTGATGCTCGCCAAGGACGGCATCGACCCGGCGGTCACCGACCTGGCCGAAGATATCAAGGCCGCCCAGGGACCGGAAATCAAGACCATGACCGGCTGGCTCAGTGCCTGGGGTGAGCCGGCCACCATGTCCGGGGACCACGGCATGGAGGGCATGATGACCGAAGACGACATGGCAGCCCTGGAAGCCGCCCAGGGAACCGAGGCCGCCAGGCTCTTTTTGACCCAAATGATCAAGCACCACGAGGGTGCCGTCACGATGGCCGAGGAAGAAGCCGCCAAGGGGTCCAACCCGGACGCCGTCGCCCAGGCGGAAAAAATGGCCCAGGACCAGGGCGGGGAAATCGAGACGATGAAGGACCTGCTGGCCGGCCTCTAAAGGCACCGCGCCATCTGGCTGCGGGGCGCACGATGCGCCCCGCAGCACCCTCGTCATCGCCCCCCTTTTTCCTGTTTTGGAGACTCCCTCATGATCCGTCCTTCCTTTTTTGCTGCCCACACCAGGGGCCGCGTGGCCGCCGCCGCTGCATTGGTGTTGCTCCTGACTTCGTGCACCCCCGCATCCCCCCAGGGCCCGCAACCCGCCGCACCGGCCCAACCCTTCGCCCACATCCACGGCATGGCCGTCGATTCCGACACCGGAGAGGTCATGCTGGCCACCCACGACGGGCTCTTTGGCCTCGGCTCCGGAACCCCGGAAAAGATTGGCCCCGCCATCGACCTGATGGGCTTCGCACCCGCCGGCAATGACCACTACTACGCCTCCGGCCACCCGGCGCCGGACACCGGCCTGCCCGAACCCGCAGGACTGCTCCGCTCCCAGGACGGAGGGGAAACCTGGCAACAGCTCTCCCTGGGCGGCGTCTCCGATTTCCACGCCCTGGCGGTCACCCGCAGCGGAATCATCGGATTTGACGGAACCCTGAAGACCACCACGGACCTGGAAAACTGGACCACCCGCGACGGAGGCTTCGACCCCTATCACCTGTCAGGGACACCGACCGGCGATGTCGTGCTGGCCACCACGGAGGCAGGCATGCACCGTTCCACCGATGGCGGGAAAACCTGGACCGCGCCCTCGGAAGGACCTGTCCTGCTGATGACGGCCTTTGCCACCGCTTCTACGGTCATCGGCATCGCACCGAACGGGGCCGTGCAGCTGAGCTCGGACGCCGGTCGGACCTGGCGGGCCACCGGAGCGCTCACCGGCCAGCCCTCCGCCCTCGCCGCCGCCGTCCCGGACGAGCGCCCGCAGATCTGGGTTGCCACGCCCACCGGCATCGAACGCTCCACCGACGGCGGACAAACCTTCAGCACGGACGGCAAATGATCCCCCTCGGTTTCCGCCCCCACCCCCGGGAAAACACCATGCCAAAACCCACACATGCAGACGTCGCGATACGCCCCGCCACCTCCGCCGACCTCCCCCTAACGTCCCACTGGCAATGCCGGTTCCTGCGCGACGGACTCTTTCCCCGACTGGGGCCCAGGTTCGTCCGGCACTGGCACGCGACCTTCCTCGACGCCCTCTGGGGGTTCGCCTTCATTGCCGAAGCCCAGGGACCGGACGGACCGGTGCCGCTGGGTTTCCTGTTCGGCTCCAGTGACCAGCTAAGGCATGTCGATGACGTTCTGCAATGGCACCGCACGCGGCTGGAGCTCCAGGGCGTTCTCGCGCTGGCTGTACGACCCCGGCTGTGCCTGGGGTTCATGCGCACCCGTGGAAGATCCTACCTTCGCCGACTGCTCAAACGGCCGGTCACCGCGACGGCTCCTGCAACCGGACCGATGACGGCGACCGTGCCCCGCATCGCCGTCATCACCGCTGTTGTGGTGGACCCGGCATCCCGGCACCACGGCATTGGTGGACAACTGGTGGAACATTTCCTCGATCGGGCCGCGGAAGCAGGGGCTCCCCTGGCCGAACTGGTGACCAAGGCCGGCCCCGTCGGGGCCGGCCGCTTCTACGAAGGGCTAGGCTGGACGCCCGTGCACGAGCACACCACCAAGGACGCAGAGACCGCCAAGACCTACCGCTTCCAATTGACCCCAGGGACACCCGGTTTCGATCATCCCCCCGTGCAGGAATTTCCGGAATAGGCCTTCCGCTTACGGACGCAGTTAGGCAGTGAAGACGACTTCGGAAATCCCATTTATCGGAAGAATCTTCCTGACATCCGTTTGCTCGGAATCTTTGGGCCCTGGATTGCGGGACATGGAAGAGGTCCCTCGGTGATCCGCGGGGACTCCCTAACGATCCATTTATGAGATCCTCTGCAATTCACGATTGATAGCACGGCACCCAGGCAGTCGTCGGGTTTCGCTGGCTAGAGGTCGCTTAGTCCTATCCCCTGGTCGTCAAGACAGGGAGAGTTTTTTCCTGCCGGTGGGCCGACGGAGCGCCGGCATGTACAGGCCGGTCCCTTAACAGCGGGCATGGCCAGCCAGAGGAAACGTTGCATCTTGTTGTAGGACCCGAAATCCAAGACCGCGCCGTCGAGTTTGGGCGCAAGTTCGCGGCTGACACTGATCATGACTTCTTCGTTGTCCTGCCCGGTCGACCCATCGGAGGAAGTTGTACCGGATCGCGGGCCGCTGACCAAGCATTGAAGAACTTTCTTCGGTACTGTCCGTGAGAAATATAGGCCTTGCTTTCGGCAGCCGCCGTCTGCCTGGTAGCAATGCAGTCGCCCGCCGAACACGGTGATCATCGTCAACGCTTCCTCGGTCACGGTGAAGCTGCCATGGCCGGGAATGCTAGCCGCCAGACTTCGGCCATCCGTGGCCGCCGTCTCCATTCTGGCATTTTTCATCGTTGAATCTCCTGCTTGGATGGTGCGAGGGTGTTGCTGTTTGCGCCCTGGATGTTCGTAGTCGTCTTGGTCGCTACCTTGTCGGATTAGGGGAACGCAAGGTGGCGTTGCAGGTCTCGGGGGGCCTAGTGGTCGGTGTCGGCGACGTCGTGGTCGCCGTCCCGGCGCGCATCGGTCGCCCCGTCGATGGTTCCGGTGTCGTGCTCAACCCAGAGCGCCTGGATGGATCCGAAGATGCCGTCCGCTCGCGTGGTCTCCCGCAGGGTCCATCCATTGGATCGGGCCAGGGCCTTTAGGGTCGTGCCGGCTTTCCCTTCCACGGCGAGGATGCCTCCTTGCAGGTGGAAGCGAGGCCCGTCGACCGCGTCCTGGACGGGTTGGCCCTGCAGCAAGACGGGAACCAGCACGGAGGCCAGGATGTTGGGGATTTGTTGGCCCCCGGGGGTGCCGATCCCCATCACCACGCGGCCTTGCTCGTCCAGGACCATGGCGGGGTTGGACCAGGTGACGGATTTCCGGCCGGGCTCCGGGCGGTTCTTGGCCGAATCGACGGTCTCGAACCTGCTGAGCTGGTTGTTCAGGAAGAAGCCCCCGACGACATCGCTCTTGGTCCCTCCCCAGAAGCTGGTGATCGTGTTCGTCATCGACACGGCCATGCCGTCGCGATCCACGACGTTCAGGTGGGTCGTGTTTCCCGGGTCGATGTCCCCGGCCGGGGAATCCTTGGTTGCCTGGGCATCCAGTTTGCTGCCGATCTTGAGGTTTTGTTCGCGGTCAAGGACCTTGGAAAGGTCAACGTCGACGAAGCGCTGGTCACCGAAATTCTCCGTGACGGTGTCGCTCGCGTTTGACCATGCCGCCATGAGTTTGTCCACGTAGGGTGCGGACCCGGGGGTGTCGGAGGCTATGCCGGCGCCTTCGGCTTGCTGGAGCATCTGGATCAATCCGGCCCCGGGAAGCGCGGGCGGCGCGGTGACCACCGTGTAGTCGCCCACGTCCCCGCGGACGGGTTCGAACTTCTCGGTCTGATAGTCGGCAAGCGTTGCGGCGTCCAGGCCCTTGACCTGTGTCAACTCATCGGAGATCGAACCCTCATAGAATTCGTCGCGTCCGCCCTCGGCAATCGTCTGGATGGTTTGTGCCAGCTCGGCTTGCTTGAGGGTTTCCCCTTCTCGCAGGACGCGGCTGCCGTCCTTGGTACGGAACTGCCGGTGTTCTGAAACAATCTGCGACCCGATCCCGTCGTTCATCCGTTCGCCCAGGAACTTGGTGATCTCGAACCCCTCGCGGGCAAGATCCTCGGCGGGCTGCAGCAATTCTTCCCACGGCATCGAGCCGTATTTTACATGCAGTGTCGCCATGCCGTCGACGAACCCGGGCACACCGGTTCCGGATTCAGGGATCTTCCCGTTCTTGGCCACGACCTCGCGGTAATCGAAGGCCGCAACCTCCTTCTCCGGCTCGGCGATGAGCGTGACACCGCCTCCACCGATGCCCGAGGCGTGCGGTTCCACCACCGACACGGCAAAGGCCGTGGCAATGGCGGCATCGGCGGCGTTGCCGCCCTTGGCCAGGATATCCATCCCGACCGCCACCGCCTCGGGATGGCCCGCGGCGACACCTTCCTGGCTCAGCGCGGTGCCCGGTGGCGCCGTCACGGAAGGGGGCGTTCCCGGGGTCTCGGACGCCGGGCCGGGGACGGACATCGCCTCGGTGAGGGGCTGGCTTGAGCAACCCGTCAGCAACGCAACGGCGGACAGAAACCCGATGACGGTCCGGCGCAACTTCAGGGTCTTCCGTGGGTCGGTGAAGTCCGGCCGGTGAGAAGGGGTGAGAGGCTCTTGGTTCATCGTTCGGTCTCCTGGTTGGTTCGTGATCGGCGCCGCGTGCGGATCATGAGGAACGTGCCTACGAGCGCGGTCGCTGCCACGAGCCCGGCCAGCCCGAGAAGCCCGGGTGAGAGGAAGCGATGCCCGTCATCGGAACCCGGCTCGGTCAGCTCGCCCGGTTCGGTCGGGTCGGTTGCTTCCGCGCTGGATTTGGGTTCCCGGGGCGACCCGTTGGGGGCCGTGGGACTCGTTTGGTCTTCGAGGGAAGAGCCCTTCACCGTGAAGGTGTGGGATCCGCTGGCCGGTCGTTCAACTGCGTGCGCCCCCGGGATGCCCAGGCCGAGAAGGAACAGCAGCGAAGCCACTGCGATGCCGATGGCTCGGGCCAGGGGGTTGTCCCTGGCCCGCAGCGGGTGGGTGTGGTCGTCCATGGTGTCCTGACTAGATGGTGGCGGTGCGGCGGGCAAGGCGGACCGGGAGTCTGAGTAGGCGTTCCAGGGGCCCCTGCCCGCGGCGCGGAACCCACAGGTGCGCGCAGATGATGCAGAAGGTAGAGATGAGTGCGGCGAAGGCGATGCCCTCGAGGGTGGTGTGTGGGTCGGGCCGAACGAAGATCGCCAGCAGCACCAGGTGCATGACATACATCGTCAGGGAGAGCCGTCCCAGGTGGATCAGCGGACGGGCGTGGCGGGCCAGCCACGGTTCGACCAACAGCAGAAGCCCCACGAGGGCGGCGGCGGACCCAATGCCCGAGAGCAGCCACAAGGGCGCCTGGGAATGGTCATAGCTGGCCAGAAGCCGTGCAAAGCCGCCGTCTGTCGGATCGATTCCCGTCGTCATGGCCAGCAGGCGAGACAGGGCGACCCCGCCGACCGTGGCGGCCATCCCCCCGACCAGAAGGGAGAGCTGTAGCCGACGATTGCGCAGGTCCAGCCGGCTGAGGGTCAGCCCTGCCAGAAGCGGAACGAGCCAGACCAGTGCCGGGTAGGGACCGGTCATCACGATTCCGTCCAGGATGGCCAGCGGGTTGCCGGAGACCAGGATCGGGGTTCCGCGGAAGGCCTCGCCGCGCAGGACCAGCGCGCCCATCCAGGCCAGGGGCGCAACGATCATGAGGGCCCCTGTGGCGAGGGCGAGAATCGAGGTGCGAAGCCGGGTGAGCGGTATTGCCACGAGGAACAGCACCCCGTACACGGCCAGGATGACGCTGACCCCGTGGTTGATGGGTTGCAACGCCAGCCCTGCCACCAGCAGGAGCAGCGCCCTCCACACCAGCGTGGTCCACTGTTCACGCCAGGGGCGTTGCTTGGCGGGGTGCGTCAACATCCCAAGGCCGATTCCGGCCAGGAACACGAAGAGCAGGGAGGCCCGGCCGAATGGGAGCATGAAGAGCCGTCCGAGCAGGTCGTCCGCTTGCTGGGGACCGACGTTCACTGCGATCATCCCGATTACCGCGAACGCCCGGGCAACATCCAAGGCAATGGATCGTTGGGGCGGAGCGACCGGGGGTGAAATGGTGGGCGTTGGCGTTTGCGTATTCACGAAGCGTCAGGTCCTGTCTGCGGGTGGGGGGCAGTCCACGGCGGCAAGTAAGCGCGTCGGAGTTCCTGGGAACCGACGCCTATGACATTATATGAGTATGAACGCGGACAATGTTGAAACAACCCCGCCGGTCGAACCGGAGTTCATCGAGCTGGCCGGCGAGGTCCTGGGCCTGCTCTCGGACCCCACGCGAATCCGGATAGTGTTCGCGCTCGAGCACGGCGAGGAGCTTTCGGTGGGTGATTTGGCGAAACTTGTCGAGAAGTCGCCCTCGGGCGTATCCCAGCATCTGGCGCGGCTGCGCATGGCCCGCATGGTGACCACGCGCCAAGACGGAACGAAAGTGCTGTACAAGCTCATCGACCACCACCCCCCACGGGTGATCCGCGAAGCGGTTCGACAGGCGGAGCACTCGGTCTCCACCGGAAACCAGCTCCCCCTGCACCATACATCCCGGGGCTGAGCCTTCCCTGACGGTCCACCGGGCGCCACCACGCCCAGGTCTGGTGTTGACGCGATGCCCTCGACGGACCCCGGGTCTTGTCCTGGACGCCTGCCCCGTGACGACGGTCATTCAGGAATGACCCCTTCTTAGCGCCCTTCCCGGATGCCGGGAAGCGTGGCTCCGGGGGAAGGCTGCACCGTTCCGGGCGGTGTGCGCCAGGTGGCGAACGCAAGGATCGCCCCGAGGGTCCCGATGGCCACCAGCGCGACGGCCGTTGCCGGCAAGCCGAACACCGCCCCGAGCGTTCCCGCCAGGGGGTAGGTGAGCAGGAAGCAGGCGTGCGAGAGGGAGAAGTGGGCGGCGAAGATCCCCGGCCTGGTTTGCTCGGTGCTGTTGCGCTGCAACAGGCGCGAAGACGGGGTGAGGATCGTGGAGGTCGCCGCCCCGATGACGAACCAGATCCCGATCAGCGCGAACCACTGCGCCTGCCCGGTTCCCCACTGCAGAACCGCGGCACCAGCCAACAGTGCCACGGGCAGGGCTGCGGCACCACAGAACATGACCCTGCGATCCGGGAAGCGGTCCAGCAGCCGGGGAATGTTCAGGGCCACGATCATGGATCCCGCCCCGTTGGCCGCCAACATGATGGCGACGTCGGCCTGGGAACGTGCGAGGTCCGCCTTGACCAGGACGACGGTGTTGACGATGACCATCGCCGTGGTGGTGGCCACGACCAGGTTCAGGGCCATCAGGCCCCTGAATGCCCGGCGCACCCAGAAGGCCCGGACACCGCTGGTGAGACGGTCGATGAATCCCACACTTGTCGGCGGTTCCGTGACCGGTATCCGGGTCAGGGCCACCAGGAGTGCCGATCCGATGAATCCCACCACGGTTCCCGAAAAGAGGTTGTGGTAGCTCAAAACCGTCAGCAGCGCCGCCGCCAGCATGGGGCTGACCAGCGACTCCAGGTCGTACGCGAGCCGCGAGAGGGACAGTGCGCGGGTGTATCCGCGTTCCTCGGGCAGGACCGAGGGGATGAGCGCCTGGAACGCGGGGGTGAAGGTCGCCGACGCTGACTGCAGGAGGAAGATCAGCACGTAGATCTGCCACGCCTCGGTGACAAAGGGCAGGCAGAGGGCCACGGCGGCACGCACGACATCGGAGCTGACCAGCAGCCGCTTGCGCGGCACGTGGGCCAGAAGTGCGCTGATCAGCGGGGCGACGGCCACGTAGGCGACCATCTTGATCGTCATGGCCGTGCCCATGACGATCCCGGCATTCCCCCCGGCAAGATCGAAGGCCAGCAGGCCCAGGGCAATGGTGAGCAACCCCGTGCCCAGCAGGGCGATGATCTGTGCGCCGAAGAGCTTGGCGTAAACGGTATTGCGGAGAACGGCGAGCATGGGCCGACCTAACGTTGAACTGACTGGCGGGAGGGCTTAGCCCTGGGGAACATCGTGGTGGGGCGGCATCTGCCCGTTGGCCAGGGAATGTTCGCCCTGCTTGATGGCCTCGCTCACGAGCAAGGGTGTGTGTTCGTCGGCCAGGCGGTAGAGAACTTTCGTTCCGTCTTGGCGCGTGGTGACCATGCGGGCCATGCGCAGCCGCGCCAGATGCTGGGAGACCCCGGACGGGCTTTTCCCCACCTCGTCGGCGATGGCGTTGACCGGGAGCTCGCCCGTGCGGCGCAGGGCCAGGACGATCCTGATCCGCGTCGAATCCGAGAGGATGCCGAAGACCTCGGCCGCGAGGTCAACGAATCCCGACAAGGGATCAACGCCACATATCTTCTTCTCCGCATTCATACGCAGACTATAACACCTTGAAGGGTCGGTGAACCGGCGTGCCGCCGAAGCACCACCCATGATTCCGACGCCGGAAGGGGCACGTTCCCGGCGCACGGAAGGGCGCCGGGAATGCCGGCGGGGGTGGGAGGTTATCCGGTTTCGGGGCTCCCTTGGCGTGCGGGAACGGCCGCTGCACCCACGCCCGATTTCACCGCGACCTCCTGCCGGGTGGCCTCACGGGGCAGGTCCGCCGTTGCGGAAAGGTTCACGGGAATTTGGGAGCTTTCACGGGAAGGAAACGCGCTCGCCTGCCTTTTGGCCCTCGTATAGTTGTTCGTACTATGGATGACCCCCCTTCACATATGCCCTGGCCCTTCTCCCTATCTGCCGGATTGACTCCGATACCCACCGGAGAGGGGCGCCCCAATGTATGAATGGATCATGATCGGCATTGGCCTGATCCTCACCGTTGGCACCGGGTTGTTCGTTGCCTCCGAATTCGCGCTGGTTAATCTGGACCGCAACGACCTTGAAGCCCGCGCCGCGCGCGGTGAAAGACGCCTGGGCCCCACCATCAAGGCCCTGAAGATCACCTCGACCCACCTCTCCAGCGCCCAACTAGGCATTACGCTGACCACGCTGCTCACCGGATACACCTTCGAACCGGCGATCAGTTCGCTGCTGCGCGGGCCATTGCTGGGCGCCGGGGTTCCGGAATCGATCGTGCCGGGCATCGGCGCGGTGATCGGCATCTTCCTCGCCACCGTCTTCTCCATGATCATCGGCGAACTGGTCCCCAAGAACTTCGCCCTCGCCCTGCCGTTGGCCACCGCCAAGATCGTGGTGCCCTTCCAGGCCCTATTCACCACCGTCTTCAAACCCGTGATCCTGCTGTTCAACAACACCGCCAACTCGATCATCCGTTCCTTCGGCATCGAGCCCAAGGAAGAACTCTCCGGGGCACGCAGCGCCGAGGAACTCAGCTCACTGGTCCGCCGCTCCGCACTGGAAGGCGTCCTTGACCAGGACCACGCCACGCTGCTGCACCGCACGCTGCGCTTCTCCGAACACAGTGCGGCCGATGTCATGACCCCGCGCGTGCGCATGGTCGCCGTGGATGCGGAGCACAACGCCGAGGACATCATCGCCCTGGCCATCCAGACCGGCTTCTCCCGCTTCCCGGTGATCGGCCGGGACCGCGACGAGATCATGGGCGTGCTGCACGTCAAGCAGGCCTTTGCGCTTCCCCTGGAACAACGCCCAACACAGCTCGCCACCGACCTGATGCACGCGCCGTTGCGCATCCCCGAATCCATGGGCGTTGAATCGCTCCTGGGACTGCTGCGCCAGCAGGGCCTGCAGGTGGCCATCGTCTCCGACGAACACGGCGGCACCGCCGGCATCGTCACCCTCGAGGACCTCGTGGAGGAGATCGTCGGGGAACTCGAGGACGAACACGACAAGGTCCGTGTCGGCGTGGTGAAAACCGGACGCTCCGTGACCTTCGATGCCTCCCTGCGGCCCGATGAATTGCTGGACCGCACCGGGATCAAGGTCCCGGACGGCGAGGAGTATGACACCCTCGCAGGCTTTGTCACCGACCGACTGGACCGAATCCCCGAACTCGGCGACGAAGTGTCCCTATCCGAGGGAACCCTGCGCGTTCAACGCGTGCTGGGCACCCACATCGAACGCCTGAAATTCACTCCGGGTGACCCCTCTAAGAGCGAACACGACCAAATCATCGAGAACATGACCCAGGACCTGACCCATGAGTGAATATCTTCCCGGAATCATCTGGCTCGTTGTGCTGCTGGTCATCAACGCGTTCTTTGTCGGCGCCGAGTTCGCCGTCATCTCCGCCCGGCGTTCGCAGATCGAGCCGAAGGCCGAGGCCGGATCCAAGGCGGCAAAGACCACCCTCTGGGCAATGGAACACGCCACGCTGATGCTGGCCACCAGCCAGCTGGGCATCACCGTGTGTTCCCTGGTGATCCTGAATGTCTCCGAACCGGCGATCCACCACCTGCTGGAGATCCCGCTCGGCTTCACCTCCCTGAGCGCGGAGGCCATCGGCATCATCGCCTTCATCGCGGCGCTGCTGCTTGTCACCTTCCTGCATGTCGTGATCGGCGAGATGGTTCCCAAAAACATCTCCTTCTCCGTTCCCACGCGTGCGGCACTGATCCTGGCCCCGCCGCTGGTCATGGTGGCCCGCATCGTCAAGCCGGTGATCTGGACCCTGAACGGCATCGCCAACTCCATCCTGCGCCTCTTCCGGGTGGAGCCCAAGGACGGGGCCACCAGCGCCTACACCCTCGATGAGGTGGCGAGCATCGTGGAGCAATCGACCCGCGACGGACTTCTCAGCGATGCCAGCGGCACACTGAGCAAGGCATTCGAGTTCACCACCAAGAAGGTCTCCGATGTCGAGGTTCCGATCGGCGAGCTGGTGTTGCTGGGGCAGGACTCGTCCCCCGCCGATATCCAGCGCGCGGTGGCCAAGCACGGCTACTCCCGGTACATCCTGACCGACGCGCACGGCGAGCCCTCGGGGTACCTGCACCTGAAGGACGTCATGGACCTGACCACGCCCCAGAAGCTCGACGAGGCGGTTCCGGCCAAGCGGATCCGCGCGCTGGCCTCCACATTCAGCGGCGGCGAGCTGGAGGATGCGCTGGCGGTCATGCGCCGCACCGGTGCCCACGTGGCCCGGGTGTTCGATGCGGCGGGGAACACCACCGGTGTGTTGTTCCTGGAGGACATCATCGAGGAACTGGTTGCGAGGTGCAGGACAGCACGAGCGCAGCTTCCTAGCCACCTGAATCAATCCATGCGCTCATAACCACATACGAAAAGGTGCGCTTCGTCAAGAAGCGCACCCTTTCTGTAGGACGCCAGCATCGCCAGGCCGAGCTAAGAAGCGGTGTATCCGGCGGCCCCGCGTGGGTCCACGGTGCAAACATGCACAAACTATCTCCGGCGCCCTTTCGGCTTGGGCACGCCTGGCACCACCAGCACTGGTCGGTGTTGGTGCGCGGTGAGATGCGCGGCAGTGGCACCGTTGAGTAGTCGGGAAACGTGCGCCCCGAAGGTGGGTCCCCGGGTTCCCACGATGATCATTGAAGCGTGGGTCTCCGAGGCCAGACGCGCCATGGCCTTCCAGATCTCGCCCGCCAAGATGCGTAGAGTCCAGGCGGGCGTGCTTCCCACCATGATCGCCTCAATGCCGGCAAGGATTTCCAAGGCATCAGCGGTCATGTCCTCATCGATGTCGCATGGATGCAACGACTGGTCCGTGATGTCTTCCTTGAAGTTCCACTCCGTCAGGTAGCTGTTGGGATCCACGTACGCGAAAACAATTCCACGATCAAGCTGCTCAGCAAGCACCAAAGCCTGCGCGATGACCTCGGGGTGTTGTTTGGGAATGACCCCGACGATCAAGGGGCCCCAGGGTGCCGCGTCATTCGGAGACATGCCTACTCACGGAATCCCTCGGAAAACGCCGTTCCAAGTTCAGCATGACGGAAAGAGGCCGCGGACGGAAGCGCCCGCGCCTCCCCTGGAGTTGGCCTGAGCCCATGTGGCAGGTACCGCGCTCCGCACCCGGAGGATTGCCGAAGCAAGCGTTCGCTGTCCGTCCAGCCCGGCGAAGCCCACTCGGGGCACCCCGGCGCTTATCATCACGGCCAGTCGTTGTGCTCCAACGCAGCGGCTGCCGGTATCGATGCCTGCACTTGGCAGCGGATAAGATTGGAGCATGACCGGACCCGCAGGTGCCTTGGGCCCGATGCTGGAAATGATGTCGTGGGTGGGATTCGTCCTCGGCATCCCGCTGGTCATCGCGGGCTGGATCGTCGCCAAACGCCGGTGCCCGTGGACTAACACAACCGCCGAGGTCTTCGAAGCCGGCGGGTACAAGGGCTTCCGCTGGTCCGATAGTGAAAACACACCGCACCTCTCCCTGCACGATCCCGCAGAGACCCTGGGATTGGATGCCGGCACCCGAATTGAGCTCCACTACGACCAATGTCACCCCGACCGATGGGCGCTGGGACCGCCCCAAAACGACAACCCTGTCCTGCTCATCGGCTGGATACTCACGGGGACCGGAATCCTGTGCACCGTTGCTGGATTCATCCTCATGATGTTCTGACCCAAGAGCGCTCTGCCCTGTGCCATGGACCGCTCACAATTGCTCCGGCCGCCCGTTCACCGGCGTCACCCGGATCCGGGCAATGCGCAGCCGGTCCATGGTGGTGACCGTCAACACGTGGCCCGATGCCTCCACCCGGTCCCCTGCACGGGCCAGGCGGCCCAGGCGATCGATGACAAACCCGGCGACCGTCTCATAACGCCCGTCCGGCAGCGCTATGCCGGATGCTGACTCAAACTCCTGCAGGATCAGGCCGCCATCGACGACGAGCGACCCATTGCCCACGCTGATCCGGTCCTCGTGCTCGGCCCCGGTGTCGTACTCGTCATAGATCTCACCGACCAGTTCCTCGACCAGGTCTTCCAGGGTGACGATACCGTCCGTTCCCCCATACTCGTCCACCACCAGCGCTATGTGCTGGCCCAGCCGGCGCATCCGGGACAGTGAAGGCAGCACCTTGTTCGTTCCCGGCAGCGGAAGAATCTCACGAACAATGTCCTTCACCATCCGCTCGTCGGGCTTCTCGTCCCGGGGCATCAGGTCACGGATGTGGATGAAACCAAGGACATCATCCCGGCTCCCGTCAATCACGGGATATCGTGAATGCGGGCCGTTCCTGACCCTGCTCAGTGCCGCCGCGACTCCCAGATTTCCATCGATGAACGTCACCTCGGTGCGGGGACGCATGGCCTCCTGCAGCGAACGGTCCCCGGCCCCGAACACGTCGGCCAGGATGCTGCGGCGGTGTTCCCCGAGCATGTCGCTCTCGGCAACCATGACCCGGAGTTCCTCGAAGCTGACGCTCTCCTGTTGTGCGTGGGGATCACCGCCAAACAGCCTGACCAGCGCGTTGGTTGAGACGGACAGCAGCCAGATGACGGGCCGCATGATTTCCGAAAGGATGTTCAACGGCGGGGCCAGGACCTTGGTGAAACTAGCAGCGGACTGCATGGCCAGCCTCTTGGGCACCAGCTCGCCCAGCACCAGGGAAAGGTGGGCCACCAGCAAGGTCATGCCGATAAAGGACACCGGTTCAGCCGCTGATCCCAAACCCGCGCCTTCCAGGAGGGGTTCGATGTCAGGGGCAATCGTGGAGGCGCCGTAGGCGGCCGAGAAAAACCCCGATAGCGTCACTCCGATCTGGACGGTTGAGAGGAAGCGGTTGGGGTTCCGGGCCAACACGGCGATTCTGGCGCCGCGTTTTCCTGCCTTTTCGATCTGGCGGATCTGGCTCTCCCGGAGGGAGATCAACGCCATTTCCGTACCGGCGAAGACGCCTCCCAACAGCATAAAGAAGAGAACCAACAAGAAATTGACCAGGGTTCCGGTGTCCATGAGTCGACTTAACCGAACTGACGTGACATAACCCCGGTGGGACGGACAATGGGGGGCGGCGGCCAACGTCCCGCAACCCGGAACGCCTTCAGGACCCGATCCCGTCAGGGATCTTGTGCGCCTCATTATCCTAAGGTTTCCAAGACGCCACAGCGTGGCTATCCCAGGCGAAGTGATTGAGCCGGTTTCCGCGCTGCAGATTGTCTCGGAAAGTCATCTCGCCAATCCGACACAGACTAGGGCGACCCATTTGCCGATCCCCATCGCGCCACTCCCCGCCAAGAATTCGACAGCGACGGATGTGAAACTAACCGCTGAGCAGCGGTCCTTTCACTTCGATAGTTGTCGTCATCGCGACGCCCGGAACGGAACCGCTCAAGTGCACTGTTTGCCGTTTCCGCCAGCGCCGACTTCAACAAATAGATCGGCGCTTCACGCTGGGACTGGTTCCTCAGGCTGCGTCGGGGTTTACCAGTGCTGAGTGAACGGCCTGCAGGTCGATTTTGAGCTCAGCCAAGAGGACGGCGGCGGGGTCCGGTGCGCGGAGGTCCAGGACAGTGCTCAGGAGGTGTCGCGCTTCGAGGCTTCGAGAGTGCTCGATTGCCGCACGGCCCAGGGCAACCCGCATCAGGTCTTTGGCGCCCGAGTTGAACGGCGTACGTTTCGTCCTGCTGATGGGCGCCCAGCCCGCTTGTCCGCCTCGCAGATCGACACCGATGGCCCGGAGAGCAGTTGAGTCGAGGGTTTCGGAGGAGTCCCGGGCCGCCACGAGACTTACGCCCAGCATTCCGGCGATTCTCGAGTCATGAAGTAGACCAAGGAGTAGGTGATCCGTCCCGATTCGGCGGTCGCCTCGGCCCTGCGCTTCTGCCACGGCGTGGACGACCGCGTTCCGCGCGCCTTGGGAAAATCTTTCAAACATCGGTCACGCCTTTCTTTCCGTACTTAACGTGGACTGACTGCCGGGATACGCCCAGTGCGTCTCCGATCTGCTCCCATGACCAGCCGGCCTCTCGAGCTGCCTTAACGTGCGTGGCCTCGACGCGTTCGGCAAGCCGCCGCAAGGCGCCGACCGCGCGAAGTCCTGTGGCTGGATCCGCCTGGCGAAGGCGCTGGGTAAGATCTTCTTCCATCATGTCGTCAGTTTAGACTGACATATTCAATGCGTCAATGTAGACTGACAAATTGCATCGCTCGTTCGATTTCCGGGAAAGCTGGCCATGGTGACGCCGTCGCGCATGCCGATCCGCCACCGCGACACCCCGCAGGATTCCTGCTGCGCTTCGCGAATGAACCGACCATGGCCCAGGCACTGTCACAGCCCGCCGGCGACCCGGATCGTCGTGCCCGTGGCGTAACCGGCATCGTCGGAGAGCAGCCAGGCAACCGCCCCCGCGATCTCCTCGGGCCTGCCCGCGCGGCCCATCGGGATCAGGGCCGCTGCCTTCGCGGGGCGCTCGCTGTCCTGGTGGAAGTCGGTCCACACCGTCCCGGGTGCGACGGCGTTCACCCTGATGCTTTTCGACGCGAGCTCCTTTGAAAGGCCAACGGTGAGCGCCTCGACGGCGGCTTTCGCCGCGGCATAGTGGACATAGGTTCCGGCGCCGCCCAGCGTGGCGGCCGCCGAGGAGATGTTGACGATGGATCCGCCGCCGCCCTGGCTCAACGGGCCGATGGCGTACTTGGTGCAGGCGATCACGCCCCACAGGTTCACCTCGAGATCCCGGCCGATCTGCTGAAGGTCGTTGTCCTCGAGCGCACCGATCGCGGAGGCCGAGCCGGCGTTGTTCACCAACCCAGTCAGGGTTCCAAAGGCCCTGGCCTGGTCAAAGAGCCCGGCCACCGACTGTTCCTCGGTGGTGTCGGCCTGCAGGACCAGTGCACGTTGGCCCGTGCGCCTGACGTCGGCGGCCACTTCCTCGGCGGCGTCCCTGTCCCGAAGATAGGTGATCACGACATCGTGCCCCTCTGTGGCCAGCCGGCGGCTGATCGCGGCACCGATTCCGCGGCTTCCGCCGGTGACCACCGTCAACTTGTCCGCCATCATGCACCCCGCGGTGCAGGCACGGCAGCGGTTTCCCGCTTGACGACGGGCAGCACTTCGGTCATGAACAGTTCCAGGGATTCGTTGACCATGTTCCAGGGAAGGTTGCCGACATCGATCTGGCCCAGGAAACGGTCGATTCCCAACAGTTCGACGCGCTTCATGATCTCCTCGATGACCTGTTGGGGGCTGCCCACGGGAAGGCCGTTCTGGATCCATGAGTCGTAGGCCTGGCGCGGGAATACGCCGCCGCCGGTCATGCCCATCTGGCGCAGGTATTCGGCGTAGTAGGGGTAGAAGGAGTCGCGGGCGCCCTGCGAGGTCTTGCCGATGAACATGTGCCCGCTTGCGCCCAGGCGCAGCTCGGCGGGATCGTGTCCGGCGTCTTCCGCGGCGCGATGGTAGAGCTCCACCCGCGGGATGAACTGCTCGGTGCCGGTGAAGAAACCCATGATCATCGGCAGTCCCAGCGAGCCTGCACGCATGGCCGAGGCCGGGGTGCCGCCAATGGCGACCCAGATGGGAAGGGTTTCCTGCTTGGCGCGCGGGACGACGTTGGCCCGATCCAGCGGGGCCCTATACCGCCCCTGCCACGTGACCACCTCGTCGCGGCGGATCTGAACGAGCATGCGGAGTTTTTCGTCGAAGAGCTCGTTGTACTGGTCCAGGTCGTAGCCGAAGAGGGGGAAGGATTCGGTGAAGGCCCCGCGGCCGGCGACGATTTCGGCCCGGCCACCGGAGAGCTGGTCCAGGGTGGCGTACTGCTGGTAGACGCGCACGGGATCCTGGCTGGAGAGCACGGTGACTCCGCTGGTGAGGCGGATCCGCTTGGTCACCGAGGCCATGGCGCCCAGGACGACTTCCGGGGCCGAGAGCGTGAAGTCCGGGCGGTGGTGCTCGCCCAGGGCGATTACGTCCAGCCCTCCCTGGTCCGCATTTCGGGCGAGCTGGACCAGCTGGCCCAGGCGCGTGGTGACGTCCGTGGTGGCCAAGCCATCCGAATGCTGGTTGATCTCGCCGAAGGTGTAGATGCCGAGTTCCATGATTGTCCTTGTCCTTTGTTTGTGGTCGTCTTGGTCGGTCGTGGAGGCGAGGCTCCGCGGGTTGAGGATCGCTCCGGGTCCCCTCGAGCCACCCTCCGAGGCTCCCCGTTCCGGGTTCAACGTGCGCACCCGGCATCCACGGCCAAGGTACCGGGGCGGGCCGGGCGTCGTCTCGGGCACGTGATGGCCGCTGGCGTTTCAGTGGCCTCCATGACGGTCCGCCCGGAGGAGTGGAACGCCGCGGGCCGCCACGGTTCTGGGTCCCGTGGCGGTCCGCCTGCGCATCAGGCCTTGGCGCGGTTCCGGCTCAGCACCGCGACGGTGGCCAGGAGTACGAGCAGGATGCCGGTCAGCCAGGTCATGGCGGTGACGCTTGAGACGTACTGCGTGACCACGCCCAGGCCCAGCGCCGGAAGGCTGAGGCCGAGGTAGGACACGAGGAAGAGCCCGGCCAAGGCCGCCCCGCGACTGGCCGGAACGGCCTGGGAGGCCACGGTGCCGACGGCGGACTTGAACAGGACGCCCGCCCCGATCCCGGTGACGATCCCGGCGATGAGGAAGACCGGCATGCTGGCCAGGTGCATGCCGACGGTGAGGGCGAACAGCCCGATGGCCTGCGCGAGCAGGCCCAGGGCCTGCTTCGCGCCCTGGGACATGCGGCCGGTCAGCGTCTGGGCGACGGCGGCGGATCCGAAGACGGCGAACACCACAAGCCCTGCAATGGCTTTCGAAGGCTGGTTCAGCACGCCGCTGACGAAGTTGGAGGCCACGGAGGTGAAGACCCCGAAGACGGCGAAGGATGCGAACCCGGCGGCCATGGCTGCCACGTAGCGACGGGGGTCGCCGTGGTTGGCGCTGGGGAACTGGGGCCGGTAGGCCGGGCGGACCACGTTCTTGTCCACGGTTTCCGGTGCCAGGGCGACGGCTACGATGCTCAGGACCAGCAGGACCAGAAAGACGATGTAGGGCGTGCGCAGCGGGGCGTCCACGTACTGGGCCAGGAATCCTGCCACCAGCGGGCCGACGCCCAGGCCGCCGATGTTGGCGGCGGTGGAGACGATCTCAAAGCGCTGGCTCGAGGCGTGGGGGCGGTGACGCTTGTGCAGGTCGTGCAGGTGCGCGGTGGCGGTGGCGGTGAGCATGCCCATGCCCAGGCCGCTGATGAAGCGGGCCAGCAGCAGCACCGACAGCGAGGGAGCAGCGATGAACATGGCGGCCGCGACCACCTCGAGGACCAAGGACAGGATCAGGATCTTCTTGCGCCCCGCCCAGTCCGAAACGTGTCCGGCGAGCACGAGGCTGATCATCACGCCCAGGGCGTAGGCGGCGAAGATGATGGTGATCATGAAGGTGGAGAATCCGTCGCGGTCCTGGTACAGCGAGTACAGCGGGGCCGGGACGGCACAGAACGCCATCGAGGTGAGGAACGCGAAGGCAATGAACCAGAACCCTGCATGGTCCCGGGCCGGGCTTGGGGTATGGGTGAGGGTGGTACGCGTCGGGGCGTTGGTTGCGCCGGTGGCGTCGACGGGGGTGTATGTCCTGGTGGACATGGGGGTGCTCCTCAAGTGGGCGAAGGGGATATGGTTCCAGCATCCGGCAAACCATCCATCAAGTCCAACGGTGATTCGTGCATGCAACTATCTATATTTGAGATAGATTGAGGGGATGGAACTGCGTCATTTGGAGTACTTCATTGCCGTCGCCGAGGAGCTGAGCTTCACCGCCGCCGCCGAACGCATGTACGTGGTGCAGTCGGCCGTCTCCGCTGGCGTCAAGGCCCTGGAGCGGGAGCTGGAGGCGACGCTGCTGGACCGGACCTCCCGGCGCGTGGACCTCAGTGCCGCCGGGGCCGCGTTCCTGCCCCATGCCTACGCCACGCTCGATGCCGCCCGCGGCGCCCGCGATGCCCTTGCCCAAGTGCAAGGCGGGTTGCGTGGCACCGTGCGGGTCGGCACCATGACCTCGGTCGGCATCATCGACGTGCCAAGCCTGCTCGGCGACTATCACCGCAGGCACCCCAACGTCCTGCTGCAACTCAGTGCGGTGCCTTCGGGCTCCCAGGGGTTGGCCGAGGCCGTCGCGGCGCGCCGGCTGGATCTGGCCTTCGTGTCCATTCCGGGCGGGAACCCGCCCCGGGTCACGCTGACCGACCTCGCCCTCGAGCCCATGGACCTCATCGTCCCCGCCGACCACCCGCTCGCGCAGGCCCCCGCCGTGGCGATCACCGACCTCGCGGACTACAATTTCATCGATTCCCCTGTCGGCTACGGCAACCGCGCCGTCGCCGACAGGGCCTTCGCCGTCACGGGCACCCCCCGCCGCGTCACCATCGAAGTCACCGACATCGCCACCGCCCCCGCCTACGTCCGCAACGGCCTGGGCATCGCCCTCCTGCCCCGCTTCGCGTTACACGGAATCAACGGCACCCAGGACGTGGCAGTGCTGCCGGTCACCGGTGCGGACCTCCTGTGGCCCATGTCCCTGGCAACCCCCAGCGACCGCACCCTTGGCGCCGCCGCCTCGGCTCTGGTGGAGCTCATACACGACCGGCTCACGTAGCCACACCGGGGTACGGGTGCCCCTCAATCGACCTGCAAGATCTCTTTTGACATGCCATCAGCCGCCCCGTGTCGTCGGCGAGGAGTCCGCGATCGTCGTGGCACTCATGCCTCCTTGGGAGGTTGGTGTCTTGCTTATTCACTCACGTAGGAGCACTGCTATGGACGGGAAGCACCCCCGGCCGCCGCGCAGCGCTCGGCAACCAAGGTGCGCCCATCCCAAGCAAAGGCTTCAACCAGGCCAGGGGAACCAGCGGTGCGCAACTGAGTGCCACACAATGAGGAGAGCAAACGCGGAAAAACATGACCGGCCGATATTTGCGATCTCATCGACTACGTCCGATAAGCCGATGGCCCACCGCGACACCCTGGCACTAAGAATCCGGCAGTTAGCCTATCTAGATCTTCGTGGCGTGGGTTGTTGATCTTGGGAACATGGGCACCCCAGAGCGGTAGCCGCGATTAGGCCATTGTGAAAAATTCACTCCTGACCAAACCGCACACTCGTTATCAATGCCGAAAAAACCCGGTCCACCAAACAGGTGGGCCGGGCGGGAGTGCCTTGGACCATGGGGAACTACGCCGAATCCCACGACGATGACGAGGGTGTGCACGATCGCCGGGAGCGACGGGCGGGATTCAGGGCTGAACGTAATCTGGCGATGGTGTGCACGCGGTCGGGTGGGTCCCGGCGTCCACAGGTGTGCGGGAAAAGACCGAAGGAAATATCTTTTGCCGTGCCCCGGTGGTCGCGGGGTCAGCAACGGACCTAAGGGAAAACCCCCGCGGCCGCACACCTTGGGGGTGGGCGCGGACGCGGGGGCTGTGATCCCGTCCGGTGGCCTCTTGGGGATGGCACTTCCGGACGAGCTTTCCACGTTACCCGTACAACTAATCGATTGAAAAAAACGCATTCGAACTGGTCTACGCACAGCGGTACTGCGTGGTGGCATAAGTAAACGTTCAAACTCGTGATTTTCGCTAGCCCTCGTCTTGAGAGAAGCCAAATGCGGAACGACCGGTCGACGTTCTCCTGACGGGCGCTTTCAGAGCGGGAAAACGATATTGTGCTGCGCTTCTATAACAGCGCCCGTTGGCCGACCCCCTTAAGGAACGCTGTCGAATGCTCATCCGGACAACCCTGTGACTGTAGTGGTCCAAGCCAACGGGTAAGTGCTGGTGTAAATGATGCGGCCCCGCCTGCTACGGCAGGCGGGGCCGTTTCTCATCGGGTCGCGACGATGAGGATCGCCGAGGCGATCCCGAGTGCAACAAGCACGAAGTTGACGGGCAAAGCCTTCGCTTCGCCGCGCTTGAGGTGCAGGCCGATCGCGAGGACCTGGATGAGGGTCAACCCGATGACGGCAGCGAAGGAAACCCACACGGCAGCCTCCCAACCAGCGAGGGTGTGCGCGAGGACCAGCGGGAGGATCGCGCCGATCGCGCCAATGACCTCCGACCAGGCGGCGAAGTACGCGGGGGCTTTGCCGGTGGACTCGGTCCAGGGCATCTTCTCCTGCAGCTTCGGCCAGGGCATGGAGGCCTTGCCCGCTCCGGCAAGGAGGTTGAAGGCGGCGAGGATGCCCGTGACGATCCAGGTGGTGATGAGCATGTTTCTTTCCTTTTCAGGTGGATGTAGGTGAAGGGTTGTGTTAGCTGCCGCCGCGCGCGAGGCGCATGAGGTCGGTGTCGAAGTCGACATCCTCCGCGGTGCGCTCGGCACGCGTGGCGTTGCCGCCGAAGCTGTGCTGGTAGCCGCCCCAGCCGCCGTCGGCGATATCCCGCCCGACGCCGCTGAGCGCGAGCGTCGCCAGTTCGCCGCCGGCGCGGTCGATGCGCGTACCGAAATCCGCGGAACCCCAATCCTCCGGGGCCGCGAACAGCGAGGTCGGCGCGGGCAGCGCGCGCAGGAATGCGAACAAGGGGCGCAGCTGATCGTCGACGACCATCGCATGCCGTGCCGACCCCGCAGTGGCGGCGAGCAGGACCGGCTTGGCAATGAGCAGGTCGTTGTCCAGCAGATCGATGAAGGACTTGAACAACCCGCTGATCCCCGCCTTGTACACCGGCGTGGTCACAACCAGGGCGTCAGCCGCGGCGAGCCGCCCGATCGCCTCCTTCACCGCCTCGGTGGGGAACCCGCTCACCAGGCTCTGCGCGATCTGCGCGGCGATCGGCGCGAGCTCAATCACCTCCGCGGCGACGTTTCGCGCCGAATCCCGCAGCCGCGTGGCCGTGGCCTGGACGGCCCGGTCGGTCAACATGCGCGTCGTCGAAGGGTCACCGGTACCAGCGCTGATAGCGACGATCCGGAACGGAGCTTCACCCAGGCTCATGCGAACCTCGGCATCTGTGCCGGCGTGGCAGGATCGCTGTCCAGGTAGGGCAACGGACCGGAGGTGTTGTCGCCGGTGTTGGGGCGCGGACGTGCCTGCCGCGGCTCGGCATCGCCGTACTTCGCCTTGAGAAGCGAGGCGTGCGTCGGGGCATCCGGAACGCCGGGGGCCCGGCGGGAGTCCATCTCCTTGCGTAGCACCGGCACGACCTCGGTGGCCAGCAGTTCTACCTGTTCGAGGACGGCCTCGATCGGCATGGACCCGAGATCGATATTCCACATCTGCCGCTGGTAGTCGCCGAAGCCCTCTTGGAAGGTGAGCGTCTTGTCGATGACTTCCTGCGGTGACCCGACCGACAGCGGGGTGGTTTCCGCGACCCGCTCAAGGGTCGTGCCCTGGAAAATCGGATGGGACTCCAAATGCGGCCGGAACGCGGTGTACGCATCCTGGGACCGCTTCGCGATGAACGCCTGCCCGCCCAGACCCACGATCGCGTCTTGCGCCCGGCCATGACCGTAATGCTCGAAGCGCTGCCGGTAGAAATCCACGAGCGGCTTGAAGTGGAAGTTCGGCGCGAGGATGTGGTTGGCGAAGTACCCGTTGCCATGGAACGCGGCCTGCTCGGCGATCTCCGGGGTGCGGATCGCGCCATGCCATACAAACGGCGGCACTCCATCCAAGGGCCGCGGCGTCGCCGTGAAACCCTGCAGCGGGGTGCGGAACCGGCCCTCCCAATCGACAACGTCCTCCCGCCACAGCTTGTGCAGCAGGTTGTAATGCTCGAGGGCGAGCGGCACGCCGTCGCGAATATTCTGCCCGAACCACGGGTACACGGGCACCGTGTTCCCGCGGCCGAGCATGAGGTCCATGCGGCCGTTGGAAACGTGCTGCAGGAACGTGTAGTCCTCGGCGATCTTCACCGGATCGTTGGTCGTGATCAGCGTGGTGGACGTGGACAGGATGATGTTCTGCGTCTGCGCCGCGATGTGGGCGAGCAGCACGGGTGGGGCCGAGGCGACGAACGGCGGGTTGTGGTGCTCGCCGACCGCGAACACATCCAAGCCCAGTTCGTCGGCGGCCTTCGCCAGCCGGATCGTGTCTTGGATGCGCTGTGCCTCGGAGCGCGGGATGCCGGTGGCCGGGTCGGGGGCGATGTCGCCGACGCCGAAGATGCCGAACTGCATGGCTAATAGGACCTTTCGCTGTAATGGGAAGTGCGAAGGGACCGTGCGGGTGCATGCGGGCCGGGGCGCGCGGTCTCGTCAAGGGAGAACTAAGAAGTGGTCAATTCTGCGGATCGAGGTTCAGATGTGCTTGGAGTGCGCGGGTCAGGCCCTCGACCTGGACGAGCTGTTCGTCGGTGAGTGCGTCGAGGAACAAATCCTTGACTGCGCGCAGGTGTGGGACGGACCCCGTCCGGAAGGATTCCGTTCCGGCCGGGGTCATGCTCACCTCGATGCCATGCACGTCGTCTGCGCACGTGGTGCGCCCGATCAGGCCTCGCTTCTCCATGCGCCCCAGATGGTGCGAGAGGCGGCTGCGTTCCCACCCGATGTGCGAGGCGAGCGCCGATGCGCGCAGCGTCTTTCCGGCCGCCTCGCTCAGTGCGAGCAGGACCTGGTAGTCGCCCGAGGACAGCGAGGACTCGCTCTGCATCCTGCTGCCCAGTCGCGTGCGAAGCACTTCCGCGGACTCGATGTAGCCGCGCCAGATGTGCAGCTGCTCCCGCGTGGGCATTGCGCGTTGATTGTTCCGGACCATCGGACCTCCTGGAGTTGATACGTCAACTCTAAGCTCATTGGATTGACACGTCAACTCCTTATGCGGATCCGGATCCTCCGCTCCGTGTACTTCGCTGACCCGAGGCTCTTCCTGGGCTTCAGTCCCCGGGATGATGCAGACCCTGCCATGCCCCGACCACACAATCCGTGATCGGGCTTGGGAACCGTCCACTCTCGTTCTTCGACTTACCCTGTCCGGTAGAGATTCCCCCTTCGCTACACAGACGCTAATTCACACGTATTGGCGGGCGCCTGACGCCTGCACGGCTGTCCTACCTGATAGAACACTCCTACTGCCGGAAATTCGAACAACTGCGTCCGGTACCTCGAAGCAATGCTCTGGGCCGGGAATAGGAAATTCCGATGCGTTACTCTCTGCAGCGCCACCCCTCGACCGGGGCATGATTGCCATCATCAAAAAAGGGGACGCGCCGTGAGCCCTTCCAGGCTTTTAGGCAGATCGCCGGAATAGAAGGCAAAGCCGGGGAATCCACCCCAGCTGACGGACGTCCGGAAGTACTCGACGAGAGAAATTCCTGGCCGGCCGGCGACACCAAGAAGTACTGGATCCGCATGGCTGTCCGGAAGCCGGACCTCATGTGCCCCTCCACTGATGTTGGCCTTGTGCAGTTCGTCGGGGGCAAACTGGAACGGTTCATCCGAGGCAAGACGAGAGTCCATCCGGCGTTCCTCCCATTCGGATTCGAATTGGAGGATGTCCGGGAGGCAGAGCGGATCAGGGAAGTTCCTGCCTGGTGGCATCCCCCTGACTCGCGAGGAAGGGCCGCGGTGATAGTGCAGCGAAATGTCGGCGCAGTCCCCTAGCAGGGACACGTAACCGATACGGGTCATGCTTGCCTTCAAGGCCTCGGGCAGTGGGCCCAAGGAGCTCTCCATCCTCGCCAGACGATCAATTACGTCCGGTGGCGGAGGGATCAAGACGGGGACATCGGAGTTTGCCGGCTCAAAGCCCAGGGAGAAAAGACCGTCGACGATGGAACGAATCTGAGCATTCGCTCGCGCCATGGTTGCCCGGGCCACGTCGGCAACGTCAGCCTGCCGCATAGATGGCACCGGCCCCAAACGCCGTATCTCATCCCAGACTTCCGTCCACTCACCGGCCTCGTATCGACTCGCCAGAGACATCATGTGTTCAGACTACTTCGTACTGATCAGGAAACGACCCAGTAGACCTTCGGCATACGGACCGGCCTGCGGGACACCGAAACCGCCATTCCCAACTGTGAATTAGTCACCATTCTCAACCAACAGTCACAGTGTCGTGGTTCTGCAATACGTCCGTGGACGATCCGAACGGCGTTGTTTAAGAAATCGCGCACAATCCTTGCCGGCGTATCGACGAGGACGGCAAAGTGGTTTTCCGCCAAATTGCCTTCCGAGCGTCCGCTGACAACAGGGTGGCCAAGTACTGCACGTCCCTGTTCCAGCACCTTCGTTCAAGGTACCGTAGGGGCCAATGAGGGTGGACGCCACCGGATCCAGAAGCAGGAGAAAGCAATGACTGGGAAGTATGTCGCGACCTCGACGATCACGATCGATGCACCTACAGATCGGGTGTGGGGCGTACTCACCGACCGTGACGCGATCAAGGAGTTCATGTTCGGCACGGATGTCGAGACCGATTGGACAATCGGCGCCCCGATCGTCTGGCGCGGCGTTTGGAAAGGCAAGGAGTACGAGGACAAGGGTGTGGTCCTCGAGTTCGAACCTGGCCGGCGACTCGTGAACACGCATTACAGTCCGCTGAGCGGCCAGGATGACACGCCCAAGAATTACCACACGCTCACGTGGACACTGGCGGGTGAGGCCGGCGCGACGGAGCTGACGTTGTCGCAGGATAACAACACGAGCGTTGAAGAAGCCGAGCACTCGAAGGGCATGTGGGACAACCTTGTGAAGGGAGTGAAGACAATCGCCGAGCGAGACTAGGCGTTATGGCCGGTCCCCAAGGTGCCCGTTCAGCGTTCCCCTGCTGGGACCTGGGGTGCAACCTTATGATCGATTCTTGGTTGACCTGGCAGCAAACCAACCGGGCAAGCTCACCAACAGTCCCACGACACCAACAATCGCCATCGCCCAAAGAGCAGGGGCCGGTCCCGAGGTCAAGTTGTTCTCGTCCATGACGACCCCTGCCGAATATAGGGCGATCCCACCGCACACCAGCGCGGTCAGGCTCACCCCAAGGGCCACCGACCATACGGCTCTCCGATTCGAACCCACAATGCACTCCTTCACAGCGGCAGCCGGCTGGCTCGCGTCCACGGCCTCATCCATGTTCGGACGTACCGCGAACAGCGCGCCATCCCAGATTACTGGCGCTCACTCCCGATCCACGAGTGCAGCATTGCAAACAAATTAGCGTCCCGGTCAGGGTTCCGCTTGTGGAACAGCTGTCCTGGTTAGTCCCAGCGTTTGATTCCAAACGATCCTCGAACCACAGCGCTGATGCGAGGGCTTCCACTGGATCTCTTAGCAGGAAAACGCCCCGTATGCCCTCAACATAGTCGACGATCTTCCTCCGGATTTCTGCATCATTGAAGACATCCGTCTCTACCCGCCACTTACCCGTGAAACGATCAGCGAAATCCACGAAATCGGGGGAACAAGCCCTGACGTAGAAGATGTTCCCTATCTCTTCTGAGAAGACTCCGAAAGTTGTCTCGTTGACGATTAAATTGTAAACAGTACCCCATGTCGTTCCCTTCGCACCAAAAGGGTCCTTCGAAAAAATCCTCTCGCAGAGGTACTCTTCGTCTCCTGGATCCTCGCTCCAGGATTCGTACAGAATCACGGGAGACAACTTCTTGATCAGTGAAATCATTCCCTTACTATCCATGCTCGGCATCCATGTTGCTAGATTCGTGCGTAGTGTTCATTCTCCATGTGGGAGGTGACCCCAGCCACTGCAATTCGGGGCGCGCGGACGCCCGCGCAATCTGCTGCAGGGTCATCGAACAGACGGCACAAGACAAATGGCAACAAAGCTTGAAAGCAATGGGGCCAATGTCCCGCTGGCGCTTCGCTCACCGGTGCTCACGGTCCCTCCAGCCTCGGACCCCAGCAGGAGGGGCAGGGTGTTGAATGGCCTGTCTCTTGATCTTGGTGAGCCTCCAGTCCGAGCCATATAGCCGTGGTATCGGGATATACGGTCGCCGAAGAATGCGGCTCTTTTGTTCCGTCACTGGACCTCCCTGGAGAATGAACCTCGAAATCTCGCGGAAGGTTTCCTGCGCAAATTCGATGGTCTCATCCAATCCTTCCGGGACAGTCCGAATGTCGTAATACCGGTTGTCGTAGAGAAGCTCAGGCGCCTCGCTTCCCAATACCAAGGTAAAGACGCCCAGATTGTCCCCCTCGAGATCAACGCACACGCTAGGGCCATGCATATACACGTTCCCCGCTACCCCTACAGGTAATTCCGGGATGATCCTCTCGACACTGTCCTTCAAACGCGCAAGATACCGTGACGCTTTTTCATTGTTTTTCATCATGCTCCAGCGCTTTATGACTTTCAGACAACACCGTACCCCCTCTTGCCATCCCGGTCAGGGCTCCCCTTGTGGGCGGAGTGCCCACGTTCAAGGGCCTTGTGCAATTAAGTGCCACCGCCCTCGGGAGATAACGGCCGTCACTTGTGTACTCCCGAATTCAGACAGCACCGGACACTGCCTTAGCATGGGAACAACCGAACCCGGTTGCGACAGATGAGGTGGGGATTGTGGTCGCCGATTGGGACCTTCAACTGGTGGTGCCGTTGTGGCAGGGAAGCGGCGAGCCCGGTATTGCGGAGGGTGCCCCTCGTCTGGCCGAGATGCTTGCGCCGACGGCACTGCGACATGTCGTGAAACCTGACCTTGGAACACTCCACGCGCACCCGAACGACGGTGCTGCCTCCTTGATCGAGAGCCACGATGCCGTGGAGGCCCACCTGGTCGCGGCATCCAAGAAGTTGCGGGACCTTGGGCCGCGCAGCCTGCTGACCCTGGGTGGAGACTGCACCGTGGAAGTAGCCTCGGTGTCGCACATGGCCTCGATCCACCCGGACCTGCGCGTGGTGTGGATCGACGCCCACGCCGATTTGAACACCCCGGAGTCAAGCCCCAGCGGACACGCCCACGGCATGCCGCTGCGCACCCTGTTCGGCGAAGGCCACCCGCGCCTGGTGCCGTCCACCACCCTGCCTCCGCAAAGATGCGCACTGTTGGGCACCCGCTCCATGGACCCACCTGAGCAGGCATTCATTGCCGCGCACGCGCTGCCGCTGCTGGCCCCCGAGCAACTGCAAAACGAACCGAACCTCCTGGAACAGCTCCTTGACCGGTGGCTTCCGAAAGGCGCACCGCTCTACGTGCACCTGGATCTGGACGTCCTGGACCCCACGGTGTGGCCAGCGGTCGCTGTTCCCGAGCCCGGCGGACTGGACATCACCACATTGGTCGCGGTGATCACCAAGCTTCGGAATCGGGGCAAACTCGTCGGGGTCGGAATCACCGAATATGTACCCGGAGTGGACCACGACCCCTCAACACTGCGGCCGGTGCTGGACGCGTTGGGCATTGCCGTCCACGGACGCGAAAACATCGAAGTTCGGGAGGGATGATGGTGGTTCAGACGACTGCCGCGGAGATCGGGGAACAGCCGGAACCGGATGTGAGGGTCTGCTTTATCGGCGACTCTTTCGTGGCCGGAGTCGGCGACGCCCGGCACCTGGGCTGGGCCGGACGCCTGGCAGCGCACAGCCATGCACAAGGGCAGGCCTTGACCTCGTACAACCTGGGCATCCGACGTGACACCAGCGCCGATATCCTCCGCCGTTTCCAGGCCGAATGCACGCCCCGTCTTCCTTCCGGAAGCCATGCGGGGGTCGTGTTGTCCTTCGGCGTCAACGACACCATGTTTGAATCGGGCGCATCCCGGGTCGCAACCGGGGCCTCGCTCTCCCATTTGCGTGAGCTTTTGACGCAGCTCGGCAAGTCGGGGTGGTCTGTCCTGATGGCAAGCCCGCCGGCGGTTGACGACGACACACACAATGAACGGGTCATTGTCCTGGATGCCTTGTTGGAGGCTGAATGCGCCCGCCATTCCGTGCCCTACGTGAGTGTCGTGAAGCAGATGCAGGGCCATGATATTTGGCGGCGCGAGGTGCGCGAGGGCGACGGGCCCATCCAGGATCCGGAGGCTACGAAGCATTGGCCGCGCTGCTGCAGCCTGCCTGGAACGGCTGGCTTGCTGCCCTGCGGGGCGGACCGGCCAGCGGCTAGACACTGCGGGCCGAGCGTGGAGGGTTTGGCGATGTTTCGCCGTACCGGTCATCACGCCGCAGTACGAGATCCAACACGGTTCACACTGCATCCGAATTCATCCCGACGAACCCACTCGTCACCTACTCTGCATCCACAAGAACTACCGTCCCGTAGAGGGTTCCCCTGCGGACGAGCGCGGGTGGCCCTATGGCGATTGGATTTCCGATAGATTCGACACATCAACGCACAATGTATTGGAGTCGACATGCTACCTGCGGCCAACGGCTGGGCTTTCGCCCTGGCCGCCTTCGCCCTCATCCTCATTCCCGGCCCGAGCGTGCTCTTTGTCATTGGCCGGTCGCTCTCCCTGGGTCGCAAGGGCGGCTTTCTCAGCGTGATCGGGAACGCACTCGGGGCACTTCCGGCCATAGCCCTCGTGTCACTCGGCGTCGGTTCCATCGTCGCAGAATCTGTAGTCGCCTTCATCATCATCAAGTTCGTCGGAGCCGGCTACTTGATGTACCTGGGAGTGGAGGCGATCCGCCACCGCAACGATCACGCCGACACAGCCACCTCGCCGCAAGCGCGACCGTCGTCGTTCCGCCTCATCCGCGAGGGATTCTTCGTCGGGGTATCCAACCCCAAAACCATCGTGTTCTTCGTGGCCGTGCTCCCGCAGTTCGTCAGCTACGAAAACGGCGCCATCCCGCTGCAGATGGCAGCCCTCGGGATGATCTTCTTCGGAATTGGCCTGGCCAGTGACAGCGTGTGGGCACTCACGGCCAGCACGGCACGGGCGTGGTTCGCCCGCAACCCGAAACGCCTCACACACATGGGTGCCGGCGGCGGCGTGGTGATGATCGGCCTTGGCGGGGCGCTGGCGCTCACCGGCAGCAAGACCTAGTTTCGCATCGAATGAAGCGGCCTGATCGGGTGCACAAGCTACTTCGGGCTCATCCACTGCGCCTAAGCCGATACCCCGTTTCCGCAATCTTTTGATGCCGTGAGTTGCGGCGGCCCGTGGCGTCCAATTGTCCATCGCACGTCCCGCGAAGCGTTCCCCTTGTGGAACGGCAACTCGCCATATTCGCAACACTTCACGAGATGATTCGGGGACCGTTCCACCACCCACTTGCGCGGAGCAGGATGCGCCCGGCTGGGTCAGCCCACGGCGACGAGCGTCGCCCAGGCAACGTCGATCACACAAAGCCCATCGTCGGCCTCTCGGTAAAAGACGTCTCCCGGATAGCGGCTCCCGGCCACTGCACCCTCGGGGAGGCCCTCCAAGTTGATGCTCCACTGAGGGTCGAGCGCCGCCTGGTCGACCCAATACCCCGCGAAAAACTCTTCCGGCTCGCCTGCGGAAAGCCCCGACCAATCGCTGGGCGCACCGAGATCCGCCACGGAATCCATGCAGACAATGCCTGACGTTCCACCCGAAGCCAAGTCGCTCACGAGCTTCTCGGTCATTTGAATCACCTGGGCACCATCGTTCCCCCAGATCAGTGTGTCAACCGAGCACCCAGTCAGCAGGGCCGCGAGTGCTCCGGCCGAAAGTCCGCAAACCGCTCTCCGAATCGATCTCATCCTTCAAACCTACCGTCCCACCTATCGGACCTGCGCACGCACGGTCTAGGAGTGGCCCCTGTATGAATCACTGAGCCCTCCCGACAGCCTGCCTACGGGGTACCGCAACCAATGGCGACGACGATGTCGCATGCCGCGGCGGTGTACGGGGTACCACCTCTGCAAAAGAAAAAGATTGTCCGGTGAGGGTTCCCCAACTGGGGCAGTGGAGCGGAGATGGCTGGATGTTGGGGGTGAAGAGCTTGGATGGTGAGTTGCAGTTGGTCGTGAGCCTTGAGCCAAATGTGGTTAGGGAGGCCGCATTGATTTGGGCTCGATCCACGGCACTGCGCGATCAGCGTCCAGTGCCGGCCACCGGCGACGAAGAATCTCTGGGCTCCAACGGCGTCTGAAGGTGGAAGGTTCCAAGCTACTCCTTGCCAGGCGAGACGACACATTCGTGGGTTTCACACTGTTTGCCCCGCGCGACGAAACCTCTGGCCGAATCGAACGACGGTTGCTCAAGCAAATTTGACACTTGATTCGTCCGGCTTAAACCCAGTCCCCGAGGCCCCTCTCAACCTCCAGATCAGCCAGACAGCAGCGGGCGAGCCGAACCATGTTTCCAGGTCAAGACCGTACTTGAATAGCAAACTGCCCCGCTAAACGGATTGGGGCAAGGGTGCACAGTGCAGCTCGGACAGCTCCGCACGGCGGTCACAGCGCGCCAACGTGGATTCGCGGTGCGAGACCGTAATGACTGTCGTCTCCCCGGCCAGCGCCGCCACGGCATCGAGCAACAGAGCCTCGGTGGCGGCGTCCAGGGACGCGGTTGTCTCATCCAGCACCAGCACGCGGGGCCGCAGCAGCAGCGCCCGGGCCAGTGCGATGCGGGCACGCTCGCCCCCGGACACCCCGGCACCAGCCTCGCCGATCACCGTATGCACGCCCTCCGGCCAACGCCCGGCCTCCAGTTCAAGCCCGGCGCGGCCCAGGGCTTCCAGGGCTTGGGCGGCGGTGGCCCCGGGGACCGCGAGGCGCATGTTCTCCAGCAGGGATCCATGGAAGATCGTGGCGTCCTGCTCGACCAGGGTGACCAGCAAGCGGAAGTCGTGGAGGTCAACGGAAGCCACATCCGCGGCCCCTCCGGTGCGCGGAACCAGTTCGATGTTGCCGGCATCCGGTGCCCAGAGGCGTACCAGCAGCCTCGCCAGGGTGGTTTTGCCGGACCCCGAGCGACCCGAGATGCCCAGGTGCTCCCCCGGAGCGACCGACAGCCACGTGGGTTCGAGCGCCGGCGCGCCGTCCCCGTAGGTGAAGCTTGCGCCGCGGACCTGGAGTCCCAGCGGCCCCGCCGCGGCAAAGGGAAGCACCGGCGCGGGAGCCGGGCCCTCGGCGGGCATCGCGATCCCCTCCAGCACCCGGGCGGCGCTGGCGCGGTGGGGCTGCAATTGGGTGAGCACCGCAACCGCCTCCATCAGCGGGGCCAGCAGCGTGAGGGTTCCGGCGACCACTGCAGGGATCCACAGGCGGTCCAGCCCCGGATGGTTCCAGGCCGCCAGGAACACCGCGACGAGGATGCCCAGGGAACACAATTCGCGCACGCTTGCGGCAGCGGTTTCCCGTGCCTTGAGCCGCTGCTCCGCCCGGGCCACGGTGCGGGTTGCCCCGGCGAGCTGGAGCTGGACCTGCTCCTGCAGCCCGAAGCCGAGAATTTCCCGGGAGCCGGCGAGCAGGTCAACGGCCAGCGCCGACTGGTCTGCTTTTGCCCGCTGCACTTCCTCGCCCAGGCGCGCGTTGGCCCGCAGCCAGGGAAGGGTGAGCAGCACCAGCGCGGCAAGGCCCAGCACCAGGCCGGCGGCCAGGGGACCGCCAATCCGGTACAGCGCCACGGTGCCGCCGAGCAGCAGCACCACCGCCGAGGCCAGCTGGGTGAGCGTGTGGGCGTAGAAGAACTCGAGTTTTTCGGTGTCCCCCATGGCGGTTGCCGCCAGCCGCCCGGTGTGCTGCCCGGGCGTGCGGGAGGGCACCCCGCGGGTGAACCCGTCAAAGAGTGCCATGCGAAGCGCCGCGAGCACGCGGTAGGCAATCGAGTGCGACAGGTCCATCTCGTGCCAGGTCAGCATGGCGCGCAGCAGCACCGCCGCTCCCCCGGCGATCCACCAACCCGGGGCCGCCAGCCGCCCCTCGAGAAGGGCCAGGGTGACCACGTAGGACCCGGCAACGGCCAGGAAGACCAAGGCCAGGTTGTTCGCCAGTCCCACCAATCCGGTCCAGGCCAGGGCCAGGCGGTGGGCGGACAGGTACGGGAGCAGTCCCCACAGGGCATCGGTCCGGTGCGTCGTGGCGGTGTCTTGCGGGCTCATGGTGCCTCCGGGGAAGTGGTCGGGACGGTTTCGCGCAGGGTGCCCTCGTGCAGCTGCAGCACCGTGTCTGCAGCTTCCAGGGCCTCGGTGCGGTGGGCGATCATCACCACGATGCGGTGCCGGGCCTCGGCCCGCAGGGATTCGAAGAGTTCGCGGGCCAATTCCGGGTTCAGTGCCGAGGTGGGTTCGTCCAGCAGCAGCACCGGGCGGTCGGCCAGGATGGCGCGGGCGACAGCCAGGCGCTGGAGCTGGCCGCCGGAGAGCGAGTGCCCGGCCTCGGAGAGCACGGTATCCAAGCCCTCGGTCCACGAATCCAGCTCGGTGCCCAATCCCGCCCGGGCCAGCGCCCCGCGCATGGCGGATTCATCCGCCCCGGGTGCCACGGCCGCGAGGTTCGCCCGGATGGTGCCGGGGAACAGGTAGCTGTGCTGGGACACCACGCTCACGTCCCCGGGATGCAGCGGCCGCCCGTCCAGCAGGCGTTGGCCGCCGGCGGGCAGGAAGCCGAGCATGATGTCAAAGAGCGTGCTCTTCCCTGTGCCCGAGGGCCCGGCCAAGGCGGTGATTCCGCCGCGGCGGATGCTGGCGGTGGCGCCGTGCAGCACCCACGGGGACTCGGGCCGGTAGCGGAAGGACACGTTTTGCAGGGTCAGGGTGTGGCCGCTGCGTTGTCGATCGCTGGAGTCGGCGCCGGTTGCAGCTTCGGTGTCAGATTCGGTGTCAGCCGGCGTTTTAGATGGTGTTTCGCCCGCGGCGCCGATCGCCGCATCGATGCTGCCCAGTGCCGAGATGCCGAGGTAGCCGGAGTGCCATTGGCGGGCCAGATCGCGGATGGGCCGGAAGACCTCCGAGGCCAGGATGAGCGTGAAGAAGGTGAGTGCCGGGGAGGCGCCGAGCCCCGCGGGCAGGACCCCGAGGACATCCAGCGCGGTGAGCGCCGCGGCGGCCAGCAGCCCGGCCTGGATCCCGAGGTCCGCCAGTGCGGTGTCGGCCAGCGAGACCCGCATGGTGGCAACGGTAGAGCGGTGCAGCGCCTCGGAACGTTCGTCGAGCCGGGCCCGGAAGCGCGGGACGGCGTCGAGGATCTTCAGCGTGCGCATGCCTTGCAGCGCCTCAAGGAAGTCCGCGCTCAACGCCTCGTAGGAATCCCAGTGCGTGGCACCGCGCCGGGCCAGCAGCCTGCCCCACAATCGCGGGGCGCCCACTGCCACCACGACGGCGGCCATCAGCGCCGCGGCAAGCACAGGGTTCAACACCGCAACCCCGGCCAGCAGGATCGGACACAGGATCTGCAGCTGCAGCGCATGCGGGATGTATGCGGTGACGTATGGCTCCACTCCGTCCGCCCCCTCGCTCAGGGCCAGGCGGCGAGCGCCGCTGCGTTCGGAATTGTCGCGCAACCGCTCCGGGCGCAGCAGCGCCGTGGCCAGGGTGGCGCGCAGTTCCAGGCGCACCGCGGTGCCCAGGGCGCTGGCGAGCCGGGCCTGCAATTGCTGCAGCGCCGCCCGCAGCAGCCCGCAGCCGAGCACGGCCAGCAGGTTTCCCGCGATCTGTGCCGCGGTGTGCGGCTGGCCGGGCAGCAGCCCGGCGAGCGCGCTTGCCAGGAACCAGGCTTGTACCCAGTAGCTGGCGGAGCACAGGCACACGACGGCGGTGAGTGTATTCAGGGTCCGGCGATGTCCGTGGGTCAGGGCCATCAGCCGCTTATTGACCAGCATGGGTGTTTCCTTCCGATCTCTTCGCCCGGAATCCGAGCGCGTGCAGCGTGGTGTATCCGTCCCGCATCCCGGTCCAGCCGGCCACGGGACGGAAGGCGTGGTTCCGGCCGGCGGCCAGGGAGGAATAGAGCAGGTGGGCGGCGGCCCCGGCGGCCCACCACATGGCTTTCGGGTCGGGTATTGCGCGGGTGCGAAAGAGCAGCATCCCGTCCAGTGAATTGATCCAGTCCTGTCCCGCGCACTCGAGGTGCAGCTTTCGAGCTCGGATGCCTTCCCGGTCGAGGACCAGGATGTCACACCCGGCTGGCACGGGCAGCGGGAAGCTCTCCAGCGACTGTCCCCACACCGGATCCAGTGCGCGGCGGGCCGGGTGCTCCGTGGCGGGAACCGGCAACTGTATCGGCAGGCTGCGCCGGCGCAGCAATTGCGCCGCCCCTAGACCCGCACCCGGGGTCAGGTCCTGCGCCAGCTCGGGGTGGCGGAGCCCCGGATCGGCAGCCCAGCGATCCACGGCGGCGAGCGTGCGCGGTTGCCGCTGCGGGCATGGCTGTGCATATCCCGCAGGTCCGGCGGCCCTGTCCCACCGGGACAACTCTGGCAGTACGTCGCCGGTTCCCACGGCCAAGGCGGCCAGGGCCAGTTCCGGTCCGGTGTCCGGCCAATGCTGTTGCCACCGTGCGTAGCCGGGCAGCCGAACCGCGGCGGCCAGGGAGGCGGGATCCGCGGTGAGCCAGTTACTCCTGAGCCCATGGGATGCAGCATGGCTGGCGACGCCCAAGAGGGCGTAGGCGGTGTCCGCCAACAGCAGCGGCAACGCGCGGTGGTGGTATTTCGCGGCGGTGCGCTGGGGCAGCACGGTGAAAACAACGATGGCGCCTTCCGCATTGGGCGCGAATTCGACACGGCGGTGCGTGGTGGATTCCTCGGCGTTGTAGGCGTGGATGCCCGGCGGAACGTCGCAACCGGTGCCGCAGAGCAGGTGCACCTGCACCGGATGGCAGGCCCCGGCCGAGGGCACCGCCCGTTGCGGGATGCTGCCCGGCGCCCCGGTGGCCGGGTTCGGGTGGAAGCCGCGGGTCGCCCAGAGGGTGTCGAGCACCGCGATGATCGGCACCGAGGTGCCGGAAGTCGCGTGGCCCGGGCGCATGGGCCCGTCCCAGGTGTTCTGCCGGGGACCGGGGTGCGTCATGGCCCCGGGCAGAAGCCCGGACCAGGCTGCGGCGAAGTCCCCGCCCGGGTGCTGATGGCTATCGAGTGTCATGGTTCCTACATGTGTGGTGGCGGGGCGAGGGTGAAATCCTCCGGTGCCCCCGGCGGCACGTCCCGCCAGCCGCGGGACACGGCGACCTCGGCGACGCGCGGGCAGCCCAGGTAGGCGAAGGCCGCGGGCGCGTTGGGGACCAGCCCGCCGACAACGACCCGCACCACGCTCAGGCCGGTCAGGGCGACGTCCTTGGTGGTCAACTCGCGGGTGTAGACCTCGTGCCCGGCGCGGGCCAGGCGCCGGTGGACCTCTTCCATGGGCACCGCTGCCACCGCCTCGATGTCCACCAGCCCGCCGGCCGGCGCCCTGAAGCGCTCGGCCAGGGCGTGCATCTTCGGGTCCATCCACACCTGCACATGTGCTCCCAGGTCCCGGACTGCTTCGAAGTGCTCGCCGGCGTCCTGCAGGTATTGGCGGTCCGCCCGGTGTTCCAGGTACAGGCCCCTGGCCATGAGCCCGGCCTCGACTGCCTGGAAGACCCAGCCGTCGGCATCGGTGGCGCCCTGGGTGTAGATCCAGGTGTGGACCGCCTCAAGCACCGCCTTGCGGGCAGCCTCGGCAGGGTCGTTCTTGCAGGAGAATCCTGCGGCGTAGAGCCCGGTGTCGGGATCGTAGACCAGTGCGGCCATGGCCGGGGCGAATTCGCTGGGCATTTCGACTACCCAGTATTCAAGCCGGCAGCCTTCCATGGCCTGGGCCAGCCCGGGGATCGAGTCGGTGCGGATGCCTCGGGTGGGGCCATCGAGGTGCCACCACAATTCCAGGGCGTCGCGTTCCACGGTTTCCAGCAGGGCACGGTCCCGCGCGTCGGCGAACCCCTGCCCGGTGGCTATCCCGGCGTAGTTGAGGTGGTGGATCCGCGGCAGCCGTGCGAAGCGCCGTTGCCGCCAGTTGAGGTAGACCAGGCTGGCGGGCAGCCAAACCTGTTGCCCGTCGGCGTGCCTGCGACAGGAGGTCCAGAGCGTTTCGGTGTCCTCGTCCAGGTTCCGGTAGGGAAAATCGTCGCGCTCCAGCTGCCACGGGGCAAAGCGGGGCAGCTCGTCCAGCGGGACGACGGAGTGCCCGGCTGCCATTGCCTGCAGGGCGCTGCCGATGAAGTGCTCGGCGTCGGGGATCTCTGCCGGAATGAAGTTGCCGCAATAACGTTCCATGCCCTCGGCCACCGCCGCGATCCAGGCCTGTCGCTCGTCCCCGAAGGTGGTGCCCAGCGACACGCGGTCCGCGGGCCAGTCCCCCAGTCGGCGGGCGTCGGAGACCTCGGCGGTCATGGAGGTGTAGGCGGGCGGCGCGTGCTCGGGCGTGAGCACCGAACGGACGCGGCGGATGATCCCGGTATGTTCATCCACCAGGGTGTGCAGCGGCAACAGTCCAAGGTGTTCGGCTGTGGTCATGAGGATAATTCGCATTCTGCTGGGACGGGTGGATTGATCGCGGCACGCAGCCGCGTAAGGTCGGACGGCTCCCAGGGCTCGGCGCCTTCGCGGGATGGCGTGAACTCCCGGGTGAACGGGCGGGCGTCGGCGCCGTCCAGGAATTCCTGGATCTTCGCCATGAGTCCTCCGTGACTGCTCAGTGCGGCCGCGGCGGAGGGGTCCAGGTCGGCGGTGAGCCGGTGTCCCCATGGTCCGGTGAGGAATCCGGTGTTGCCCGCATCCCAGGCGCCTGCCAGCTCGAGGGCCTCGCGGACAAAGAAGTCCCGGTGCCCGGATACCACCAGCAGCGGCGTTTTGCAGTCTCCGTAGCGGGTGGCCAGGTCCAGCTTCGGCGCAGACCACAGCCTGTCCCATTGGCCCGGGGCGTGCGCTCCGTAGATGTTCGCGGGCATCGCGTCCGCCACGCCGCGTGCCGATGCCTCGAGGCACCGGCGTTCAAGCTCGGCAATGGTCAGCGGGTCGCGCGATTCGGCGGTGAACCCATGCATGTGCCACCAGCCGATCCGGTCGCTCAGGCGCGCGGATCCATCGGGGTTTCGGGCGGTCTCATAGAGGCCGAGGGCCGGGACCATCGCGACCACCGCTGCGGCACGCAACCGGTGCCCGTCGGTTTCGAGACGCAGGGAGGCCTCAAGTGCGCAATGCGCATCGTAGGAGGCCCCGGCCAGGATCAACCCGCCGTTCAGCAGGCCTTCGCGCTCCAGGAAACGCGCGGTTTCCGCCCCGTCCTGCCCCTCGGCCGCGTAGGGCAGCCACGTTCCGGTGGAACCGTAACGGCCGCGTACGTCCTGGACAATCACGTCATGGCCTTGCGCCTGCCAGGCTTCGGCCTGGGCCCGGTATTGCCGCCGATCGTACGGCGTGCGGATCAGTACCGTTCCCCGCCCCGTGTCTTGGCCGGAGCGATAGTGGTCGCCCGCCAGCACGGTGCCGTCATCCAGCGCGAGGTTCAGTCTCGGGGGTGGGGGGCGGAAACCGGAATTCATCGTCGGCGACCGGAACTTTTTGCCGGTTCGGCAAAACCAAGGACCGGATGTTCACTACTGCACAGCGTCCGGGTGTCGAGCCGCCAGAGATTGCGGCGCAGTGCGGCCAGCTCGTGGGTGTCGTATTGCCACGCGGCGACCATGGACCGGATCCGTGCGCCAAGGAATTGGGTGGCCAGTGCAGGCAGGCCGTCGAGGGTTCCGTCAGCGGGCCGGGCAGTATCAAGCCAGCCGTCCAGTTCGTCGGCGGCCGCAGAGGCTGCCAGGCGGCGGCGCAGCACCTGTGAACCGCCTGGGTCACTCGGGGTCAGCGCGAGTGGATCCACAAAGAGGATCTCGCCCTCGCGGTAGCAGCGCAGCACGGCGGTGCCGGCTTCCGGCAGCGCGTCCAGGATCCCTCGCTCTGTCGGGGTTGCGGCCACCTGGACAACCAGGCCGTGCGCTGCCTCCGGTGTTCCGCGGTAGTCCAAGTCTTGGATGTCAATCCCGGCCAGAGCGGTGCTGACAGGCTCCCATCCGGTCGCCGGGCCAAGCAGGGCAACACTTTCACGCCCGGGGCGCGGATGTATCCTTTGGGTTGCTCGAGCCTCCAGCTGTTCCCTGATTTGGCCATGAAAGGTCTCCAGCATGGGTACCGGCACCCCGGTGGGCGTCTGTACGCGCAGGAATGTGCCGTCGGAGGAACGCACCGTGGTGCGTCCGTTGAGTTCGAAAACGTCGAGTGCCGGGATACTCATGGGTCCTTTCAAGAATGTCGGTTCGGGGGGCGCACCACTGCGGGGTGGATGCCAGACATCCACCCCACAGTCGCGAATGGGCGATTAGTCGAACGGGTTCTCGACGAGCGCGTTGGAGTGGGTGGCCGACAGGTGGGCCAACTGCTCGGTCTCTTCAACTTCTGCAAGTACCACGGTGTTTTCCATGGGGGGTTCCTTTCGTAGGTGATGTCGTTGCCGTTCTGGCAATAAGAAGACACTATACTTAATGAGAATCATTCGCAAGCAACACGTCATGGAGGCGTCATGAATCAGGAAATACTCGTCGTGGCAGACCAACGGGCCCAAATCATTGGCTTCATCGATCCCGCGTCCCACACGGTGACCGGCTGGATCCCGGGCATGGTCCTTGCCGAACACGCCGGGATCCTGTCCCTGGGCAACGGCAGATGCGCCTGGGTTGACGATGCGGGCGGATCACTCATCGTCATGGATCCCTTCGCCGCCACGGACACGGACCCCGCAGCGGCGATTGAGCACCGGATTTCCGTAGCCATCCCGGGCGAACACCTGGCCTGCGACCCCGCCGGCCGTTTCATTGCCGTCAGCACGGGGCTTGGGCAATCGTGGGAACCATGGAGCGACGTGCTCGGCGTCGTGGACCTGCAGGCAACAGCGGGGCCATACTCCCGCCGCATCCGCACCCGCGCCGGCGAGCCCGGCGTCGTGGTCGCCACCACCCCGGGTGGCCCACGCGCGATACTGCGGCACCGCGAACCCGGAGCCATCGAATCCATTTCCATCGATGACATCCTCACCGATGGCGTACACAGCCCCCAGCTGCGCGGCGGGAGCATCGAAGCGGTCGGGGCCGAAGGCCACGGAGACGCCTACGACCCGGATACGGGCACCCTGTTCGTGGCCACCGAACGCGGACTCGAGTGCTTCGACGTGCGTGGACCGGTCCCCGCAGCCTTGCCGATGCGTCCCTGGAAGGCAGCTGGCCGCGCCTACTTCCTGCGCTTTTGCCCCCGGAGGCGCCTGCTTGTTGCCGTGCTGCGCGAAGGCGGGGAGCACCCGCGCAAGTGGGACGCCTGGGGCAATACGCTTTGGGTCCACGACATCGATGCCAACACCTCGCGCACCGCACCACTCGGCGACGGGATGATCTTCCGCTTTGCGCTGACCGGCACCGCCATTGCCGTGGCCCGGATCCACCCGGACGGCGACGACCTGCGCACCTACGACACCGAAACGCTGCGGGAGCACGGCCAATGGACGCTGCCGCCCATGGACAAGGCGCCACGCCGCGGTGCCGAACCGTGGGACGACGCCGACCGCCGGGCAATCGCTGCTTCGGGCAGCGATGAATGGGTCGCGGTGACCCGGGGCGGGCACGGCGAGGTGCATCTAATCGACACCGGGGTTCCCGGGTCGGCGCTGGTCACAGTGAAGGTTCCCACCTCGCTGAACGACGGCGGACACCTGGCATGGCTCAATCGCGCCGACGCCGGTCCCGGGGACACGGTGGGACGATGATCCGGGGCATGGCTGCGGAACAGGGCGAGGTCGGGGATGCGGCCTCGTTGGAGCTGGGGGAAAACCCCCGGCTCCACGAATACTTTCGGACCCAGATACTGCATTGGGACTCGGCGCCACGGCAGGGTATGCCGCAGGTCGCCGGGGGCAGCGCCGTCTTCACCTGGCGCAGCCCAGGGGAGGAATTCCCCGCGCTCCACCAGGTTGCCGATGACTGGCTCCGCCGGGCCCTGGCCCCGGGCAACGCGCCCGAACACCCGCCGACCGGCTCCGCGCTGCCGGTGCCCGCCAACCGGGTGGTGCGCGGATTCGCCCTCGATCCCTCCGGTACGCGGGTGGCCGCGCTGCTCGGTCCGGTGGATACAGAACTGGCCGAGATCTGGATGCTCGCGCCGGACGCCGAACCCGTGCCGCTTCCCGGCCCCCGGTCCTGGCATGCCGCCCCGGTGTGGTCGCCCGATGGCACCTCACTTTGGGTGCTCTCCGGAAAGCCGCCGGAACAAGTCATGTGGCGCTGCGTGTTTGACGCGGACGGACCGAATGCGCCTCCCGAGCCGATGCCCTATCCCGAGGAACTCGGAAGCCCGGGGGCCGGGGCGCGGATGCGCCTGGGCATCGGGGACGGCACGCTGCAGCTCACGGTGCGCATCCCCGGAAAGGGGTCGCGGCGTTGGATTCTCCGGGATGGCGACTGGATCCTGTCAACCGCACTGGACCCGGTTCACGAGGAGGTCCCGGGGCACAAGGTGCTTGCCAGGTTGGGTGGCCCGCACGGAAACGTGCTTGCCGCCGAAGGGCCCGCCGGCACAGTGGTGACTCTGAACGGGGCAACGCTGTGGGAGCTGGAGGCCGCCGAGCAACTCACCGCCCTGTCGCTCAGCACGCATCCGGACGGTGGCGCACTGTGGGTCCAGAGCGCTTCCCCGGAACAGCCCTCGGGTGTCATCTGCCTGAAGCTTCCGGCGGCGGTCGACGCCATCACGCAGCGGCCACCCCGCAGGGACTCCGCCGCGTTCGCGCACCGTCGCCTGTTGGCCACGGCCCGGGACGCAGTGGCGATCCCCGTGATTCTCTCGGCGCAAACCGGGGACTTCTCCGGGAACCGACCCGTGTCCCCACGGCCGCTGCTGCTGTCCTGCTACGGCGGCTTCGGGGTCGTGCACCGCACCGAGCCCGAACCCAGTGTGTCCGCGTGGATTGCCGCCGGCGGAATCCACGCGGCGGCCCAGGTGCGCGGAGGTGGGGAACTGGGTCCGCAATGGCACGAGGCCGGACGCGGGGCCAACAAATTGCGCGCCATCCACGACCTGATCGACGTGGCCCGTTTCCTGGTGGCGCAGGGCTGGACAAGCGTCGCGGAACTCACCGCGGTGGGCGCCTCCCACGGTGGCCTGGTGGTCAGTGCCGCCGCATTGCTGGATCCCGGCGCGTTCGGCCGCGTGATAGCGGTGGCCCCGCTGCTGGATACCGTGGACCTGCAGCGGCACGGGTTGGGATCCCAATGGCTTCACGAGTTCGGGGCCGACGGGGAGACCTCCGCGGAGCAGCGAGCCTCCCATTCCCCGCTCCATCTCCTGGCCGCCCTGGATTCGGCAGCCTCGCTTCCTCCGTTGCTGTGCTGTGTGCTCGGCAGTGACGAACGGGTCGACAATGCCGCGGCGCTTGAATTCGTGTCAGGGATCCGGCGCCGGGGCGGCCGGGCCTGGCTACGCCGGGAACACGGCGGCGGACATGCGCAGCGGTCATCCGCCAACTTGTTGGATTTCTCCGCCACCGTGCTCTCCTTCGCGGCCGGCGACGGGAACGGGCTGCCGCGCGACCAGGCCTCGAACTCTTAGCCGGCGGCCCCGGGCACGTGGAGATGGGCGCGCTCTCCCCCGCGGTCAAAGATCGTCAGGATCTCCACCGGCCCCTCGTGGGCGCCGACGCGGTGCGGGACCATGGTCGAGAATTCGGCGGCCTGGCCCTCGTGAACCAGGATCGTGCGTTCGGCCAGCACCAGGGACACGGTGCCGGACAGGACGGTGAACCACTCGCGGCCAGGATGGACGCTCATCCCCACGTCCGCCATCGAACGCTCGGGGGTGATGCGCATCTTGGCCACTGTGGTGCCGTCGTGCGAATGTCCTCGCGAGAGCAGCCAGGTGGTCAGTCCGCGTTGATGTTCGGGCTCCGGCCGGATGACGACGTCCTCGTCCGCGGTCGGCTCGACCAATTGGTCAAGCGTGGTGCCAAGGGCCTTGGCCAGGGGAACCAGTTGGTCCAGGGCAATCCTGCGGTGGCCGGTCTCGATGCGGCTGAGGGTCGAGGGGCTGAGGTAGCAGCGCGCCGCCAGGGCGTCCAGCGGCCAGCCCTTGGCCAGCCTCAGCCCCTTGATTCGCTGGCGGATCACGGTGTCCATGGAAAGATCTTGCGTCATACGCAAGAGTGTATGCCAATGGCGCACGCAGTGGTTAGGCTGGATGCATGACGACACAGCACCCACAAGCCAGCGGACACGGACACCACCACCCGGACCAGGAGCACGGCCACGCCCATGGCCACGACGACGAATCGGGCATGGCAGAGATCCTGGAACTTGACGCACTCTTGCTGCGCGACCACCTGCAGGAGATCTTCGACTGGACCGCCGGCCATTCCAGGGCTCCGCGCACCATTGTCGATCTCGGTGCGGGAACCGGAACCGGGACCCTCGGCCTGGCGCGCACCTTCCCGCAGGCCGACGTGGTTGCCGTTGACCAATCGGAATTCATGCTCGACCGGCTGCGGAACAACGTTGAGCAGCACCAGCTGGCAAACCGGGTGTCCACGGTGCAGGCGGACCTTGATGTGGCGTGGCCCGAGCTGGCCGACATCGACCTGGTGTGGGCCGCATCCTCGATGCACCATATGAAGGATCCCGCCCGCGTCTTTGGCGAGATCCGGGCAAGCCTGTCCCCTGAAGGGGTGCTGGTGGTCGTGGAAATGGATGCGCTGCCCCGCTACCTGCCGTCGGACCTTGGCATCGGTGCCCCGGGCCTGGAGGAGCGGTGCCACCAACTGGTGGCCACGGCCGGCTGGAATTCGCACCCCGACTGGCAGGTGGATCTGGAAGCCGCAGGCTTCACGGTCTCGGGCAGACAGGGATTCGACTACTCACGGGATGACGACCCACAGCTGGTTGCCCGCACCGCATACACGTTCCTCTCGCGGATGCGCACCGGCCTGGCCGAGGAACTCTCGCCCGAAGACCTGGAAACCCTCGACCAGTTGCTGGATCTTGATGGCCGGCACGGACTTAACGCACGCACTGACCTGTCCATGCGCGGCAGCCGGACGGTGTGGGCTGCGCGCCCGCGCTGATCGAGGCCCGGAGCTAGGCCACGAAGGCAACGTCCTTCGTGGTGGAGACGGAGGCGGTGCGGCCCGGTGCCCCCTGGAATTGCCAATAGAGGTTGATGTGGGCGATGGCGACTTCCGGCGGCGGGGCGCCCCACTGCGTCATGTCGCTGGTGGTGTGGGCGTCGGAAACCAGGGTCACGTCGTAACCACGCGTGAAGGCGCCGTGAACCGTCGAGCGGATGCAGGCGTCGGACTGGGCGCCCGAGACGACCAACCGGCCGACGCCGGCCGCGGCGAGCACCTCCTCCAAATTGGTGCCCTCGAAGGAATCCCCATAGATCTTGTGGATCACCGGCTCGTCCGCGGCGGGTGAAAGCTCGGGGACGATTTCCCACTCGGCGCTGCCTTTTTCCATTTCCTCGTCCGAATGTTGCACCCAGACCACGGGTGCCCCTGACTCTCGGGCCCGATCCACGAGCGCGTTGATGTTGCCGAGGGTTTTCTCGCGCAGGTAGGCATCTCCCACCACATCGTTCTGGGCGTCAATCACCATCAGGGCGGTGCGGGTTCGATCGGAAAATGTGCTCATGAGGTTATTCCTTCGCGGACGTGGCGGAGTTTTTCCACGACCCAACATACTCCGCACCGCCAACGATTGGGAATGGGCCAAACCAACCCCGGAACAATTCTTGGCCACGGCTCATGATTTGGTGCCAGCCCCCAGACCCCTCACCGGCTTCGCCCGGAAACAAGAGCGCCCCCGGTCCACTGCACGACGAGCCTTGTGGCACGAGGGCAATGGACCGCGGGCAGCCATATGGCTGGGGGGTCTAGCAGGGTTTCCAGGTCTGGCCGCCCGGCGCGTAGCAACGCGGACCGGTGTACCCGGGATACGGATTGCTGCTGACCTTGGGTCTCGGCTTTTGGACCGGAGCCTGATACGTCTGTTTCGGAATCGACTGGCGGCGGCGTTCGGCTGCCAACCTACTGGCTGCGGCTTGCCGTTCGGCTGCGGCGTTCGCCTTGCGCGTTGCCTCGGCCTTCGCTTTGGCCCTCGCCTCCGCCGCTGCCTTCGCGACAGCCTTTTCCTTGGCGTCGGCTTCCTTCTTGGCCCGGGCCAACGCCGCTTGCCTGGCGGCCAGCTTCTTCTCGATTGCCGTGGCCCTGTCCAGGGAGGCCGCCAGCCGCGGCGCATATGCAGACTTCCGCGCAGACCAAACCGCCGCGTCCACGGCATCGCCGGCGGTATCGAGCGCCTTCAGGGTTGCACTCTTTGCCTTGCCCGCCACAATCGCGGCTCCCACCACGGCGAGTGCAGAACCCACAGCCTCGGCGTTCGCCGGAACGGTACCCTCAACGGCCTCGAGACCGGCAATAGCAGCCACCGCTCGGGCTGGAATCGTGCAGTCGATCGCCGCGCTGTAGAGTCCCTCGCTGGCTTCCTGAGCCCGTTGCTCTGCCGCAAGGACCTCGGGATAGAACCGTTCATTGGGCTGGAACAGAACCGCAACACCAAGCCCGGCGGCGGCGATATCTGCGTTGACGAGACTTCCGTCCTTGTAGACGCCCGCCAGCGTTCGGCCGTGCGGGTCCAGCCGCTGCACGTCGTAGGCCAGCTCGATCCGGTCCCCCGGCGCCAAGAGGGACTTGGTGTAGTCGGTCGCCTCCGCACCCAGGCACTGGACTGGCTGATCCGGGTGTTTGGTTTCCGGCGTATCGACGTTGAGCAGACGGATCGTGGTTTCGGCGCCTGACAGGTCCGCCACAATGGTGTCGCCGTCAATCACCCTGACAACGGTGGCGCCACTGCGGTCCCTCTCTGCCTGTGGTGTCGGCACCTGCGTGCAGGCGGTCGCTACGAAACCGAGCACCACCGCTCCCGCGACGATCCTTGCCACGCGACCTGAAGCAAGCGCGGCCATATTGGCTCCCCCGAACAATGAAACTCCCCATGACTAAATTTAAGCCGCGAGTAAACAATTTTCACCATAGCCCCGGGGGCAGACGGTTGGGCAAGCAACGTCCGTTTATGCCTTCCACCGGCCCGGCTGTCCGTCCACGGGGTATTTTGGTTCGACAGGCCGGGCGAGTGCAAAGCCGTGCGTTGAATCGGTTTCGCTAGGCTGGTCAAATGGCTGACTGCACAGAAACCAAACCGTCAATACTTCGCTCCCGACTTGGCAACGTTCTGGCGACCGGCGTGGCCAGCGGCCTCCTGACACTGGTTGACCCCGCCAAGCTCGGTCCGTCGGTCAGGGGGTCCCTGTATTTGGGTACTGGTGCCGCCGCTGGACTTGTCGGATGGTTCGGCACGGCCCCCAGCGAGGATTTCAAGCCCGGAAAGACGTTCCGTGCCGCCGTTGCGGTGGCACTGGGCACCTTGAGTGCGGCCGGCACGAAGCTTGGATTTGTCATCGATGAGAGGATCCACCAAGCCCTGTTGCGCAGGGGCATGGAAAACCCACGTACTCTCATGGCCATCGGCTCGGCGGTCATCACCGCCGCAATGGTCTTGGTCGAGCCTCCGCGGGCGGCGGACGATGAGTCGCCGTCCCAAGAAGACCTCGACGTCGAAGCCACCAAACGTCCCAAGCCGTAGGCCGAGTGCTTCATCGCCGCACTTCCGCGGCCGATAGCTGGGTCCGACCCGGTCTACCATTGGCCCATGAAGCGATTCGTGATCGACCCGGCAGCGCTGTTGCATCTTGCCACTAACGGTTACCAGACGGGTCCGGACCATCACCTCGTCGCACCGAACTCGATTCGTTCCGCGACCCTGGACCTCCTGCTGCAGGGCGTGCGCAACGGTGAAATCACCGAGACAGCGGCGATGGACCTCCACGAGCGCATGACCGAACTAAAAATCCGGCTGCTCGGGGATCGTGTCTCACGGCGCACCGCGTGGAAGATCGCACGCGAGCATCATTGGGACAGCATCGGGCACGCGGAATACCTGGCCGTCACGATTCTGCAGGCCGATGCGCTCGTGGTGCTCGACCCGGTACTCGCGGCGAAGGCGGAGGGAATCGTGCCACTGGCCTCAATCTCCGAGCTCCTGGCCCAATAATGCGCCGCACCCGCTGCCTCAGGCGGTGAGGTCGTAACCCTCGCGGATCCACAGCAATAGTTCGGGGTCGACCGCCGCCGGGTCGAGCAGGATGATCTCGTTGTGCCATCGGTTCGCGGATACACACCCGGCACGGAACACCCGCGGGGATTCGAGCTGCCGGGTGAGAACGATGTTCACCAGGATCCCACCGCGGCGGGGATGGATGCCAAGAAAGGCGCGCCCGCGCGCCACATGGAACGACGAGGCGTTCTCCTGGATCTCGCACCCGGACAATGCGGAGATCCGCTCCATGAGCACTTCATAGATGGTGGATGAGGTCGGGTCACCAGTGATGCGTTCCCTTGCAGTGCGAGCCATTCAGCCATCATACGGCCGCGGCCCCGGAGACACGATCGTCTCCGGCCGACGTGGCTTAGAGCCCCTTGCCGCTGGGCGAGACGATGATCTTCACCGCCGTCTCGTTGTGGTTGATCAGCGTGTCGAATCCCTTGTCGATCAGGTCCTCCAGGGCGATGCGCCCGGTGATGAACGGCTTGAGGTCGATCTTGCCGCTGCCGACCAGCTCGATGACCTCGGCGTGGTCGCGCACGTAGGCGATGGTCCCGCGCACATCGATTTCCTTGAGCACGATCTTTTGCATGTCCACGGTGGCGGGGTGTCCCCAGATGGAGACATTGACCAGCACCCCGGTGGGCTTCAGCGCATCGAGCAAGGTGTCGAGCACTGCGTTGACTCCCGCGCATTCGAACGCAACATCCGCTCCGATGCCGTGGGTGATCTCCATGACCCTGGCCTTGACGTCTTCGAGGCTGGGATCCAGCACATGGTCTGCAACCCCGCTTTCACGCGCCTTGTCCTTGCGCGCCGCCGAGAGTTCGCTGACGATCGTGGTGACTCCCATGCCCTTGAGCACCGCGGCGGTCAGCAGGCCGATTGGTCCGGCGCCTCCGACGAGGGCGTATTGTCCCTGCAACACGCCGCTGCGCATCACCGCGTGGTGCCCCACCGACAGGGGCTCGATCAGCGCCGCTTCGTCCAGCGGAATCTCCCCGATCGGGTGCACCCACCGCGCGTCAACGACGATCTTCTCGCCCAGTCCCCCGCCTCCGCCGGCCAGCCCGATGAAGCCCATCTTGAGGCAGAGGTGGTAGTTTCCCGCCTGGCAGGAGGCACACTTCCCGCAGACGAAGTAGGGCTCGACCACGACGTTCTGCCCGGCGGACAGATCCATGACGCCCTCGCCCACGGCCGTGATGGTGCCGGAGAATTCGTGCCCCAGGGTCACCGGGGCTTCCTCGTGGGTCAAGGGGTGTGGGTGGCCCGGCGACGGAATGAAGATCGGGCCCTCGAGGTACTCGTGCAGGTCGGTGCCGCAGATGCCGCACCACGCGACATCGATGGCCACCGCACCCGGGCGCAGCGTGGGCTCGGGGACCTCCTCAATGCGGATGTCTTTTTGTGCGTAAAAACGTGCAGCCTTCACGGCATGTCCCTTCTCGAAAGACCGGACGCGGCGACTCGCGCCCGCGCGATTGCCAACAGCCATCTTGCGCACTGGCCGCCGGGTATCGCTCATTCTCGACGTTACCGCCGTGCCGCGGCCGGTGGCTAGGGCTATGCCGGCGCCATTGGGCCCGAGGTCCTATTTGCGTCCCGTGAAGTGTTCCATCGACTTGTAGACGCCGAACACGCGTCCGGCCACCACGTCCCAGGCGGCGATCGGCAGCACGCCCCGCAGCGCAGAGCTCAACTTCACCGTCCAGGGCATCATGAGCATGGGAGTTCCCTCCTTCATGGCCCGCCACACGCGCTCGGTCACCGCAGCAGGTTCCAGCAACGGGGTCAGCAGCGGCCCGCGGGCACCTTCGAACATGCCGGTCTTGATGTAGGACGGGCAGAACGTGGTCACCTTGATGTGGTGGTGCCCTGCCTGCGCCAGTTCCAGCCGCAGCGAATCGCTCCACCCGATGACCGCCCACTTCGAGGAGGAGTAGACGCTCATCCTCGGGTTGGCCAGAAGCCCTGCGGCCGAGGCCACGTTTACGATCCGCGAGGTGCGCCCGCGCTCGATCATGGTTGGAAGGAACTCGCGGGTGATGTGCATCAGCGCGAGGGTGTTGATGTTCATGGTCGCGGCAATGTCGGCCCGCTGGTCGTGTTCCCAGAAGTACTTGCCGCGCACGATGCCTGCATTGTTGATCAGGATGTCCGGCGCCCCGACGCCGCTGTGCACCTCTTCGGCGGCTTCCTCGATGGATTCGAGCCTGCCCACGTCCACCACCTGGGTGTGGATCTCGCTGCCCCGACCGCGCAGCTCCGCCGCCGCCGCCTCGAGCTGCTCGGCATTGATGTCCCAGAGAATGACGTGGCTGGCATGGTCGCTGACCGCGAGCCCGGCATACATCTTGCCCATGCCCATGGCGGCCCCGGTGATCAGGACTGTCGATCCGGCCAGTGTTCCGAAGGTTGAGTTCATGGCTTGTCCTTTGGTGGTGCGTCGTTGTCGGTTTCGGGAATGAGTTTTCCGGGATTCATGATGCCCGTCGGATCCAGGGTCTCCTTGATGCTTCGCAACACCTCCAGGCCCAGCGTGCCGATCTCCGCCTGCATGTACTGTGCGTGGTCGATGCCCACGGCGTGGTGGTGGGTGATGGTGGCACCTGCCGCGACAATCGCTTCGGAGGCGGCCTTTTTCACGCGGGTGTTTTGTGCCTGCCCGTCCTGCTCCAGCCCGCCGAGGAAGGTGAAGTAGAGCGAGGCGCCGTCAGGGTAGACATGGGAGATGTGGGTCTGCACGTATCCCATGCCGCCGTTGGCCTCCAGCGCGTCGAGGATGGCGCCGCGCACCGCGGCGTAGGTGGCCTCGAGCCGGGTCCAGGTGGCGGCGGTTTCCAGGGTCTCGACAAACACGCCGCGGGTCAGCAACTCGTCACGCAGGTAGGGTCCGGAAAAGCGCCCGCGCTCCCAGGCCCGCGCCGGCATGGGGCCGACGGGGATGCCGCCGGCGGCGCGCAGGATCCGTGCGCTGCGCCGCTTGCGGGCGGTGGTTTCCCGCTTGTCTCCCTCCCAGAGGAAAAGGGCCAGCGCGGGACTCTGCTGGCCGCGCAGCCGGAGGTACCTGGCCAGGGCAGCGGTCTTGGGGCCGCCGAGCCTGAAGGTCGCGGCGCTCTGGTCGGTGTCGCTGAGCCGGCAGACATGGGGCATGTCACCGCGGACGCCCTCGTGGCGCAGCTTTCGCAGGGCCTCGGCCCCGGCGGCAAAGGATTCGAAGGACCAGGCTCCGTGGCTCTTGTGTTCCGGCAGCGGGTGGATCTGCACCGTGGCGGAGGTGATCACCCCGAGGGTGCCCTCGGATCCCACGATCACATCGAGCAATTTTGGCCCGGCGGCGGTCCCGGGTGCCAGGGAGCCGACGTCGAGGGGTCCTGCAGGGGTTTCCAGATGGACGGCCTTGACCAGGTCGTCGGAGCGGCCGTAGCCGGTGGAGGCCTGCCCGGCGGAACGCGTTGCCACGTACCCGCCGAGGGTGGCTTCCTGGTGGCTTTGCGGGAAGTGGCCGAGCGTGAATCCCAGCGGTTCCAGCGCCGCCTCGATCGCAGGACCCCGGATGCCGGCCTCGAAGGTGGCGGTGCGCGAGAGCGCATCGAGGTGCAGCAGCTTGTCCATGCGCCGCATGTCCAGCGTGAGCACCCCGTCGAGGTGGCCGCGCAGCGGCTCGACTCCCCCGACCACGGAGGTGCCGCCGCCAAAGGCGACCACGGCCAAACGCCGCCGCACGCACAACTCCAGGACCCGGCGCACTTCCTCGGCGCTGCCGGGGAAGAGAACGGCATCGGGTGCCCGGTGGGCGTCCCCGCCGCGGATGCGCAACAGGTCGGGGGTGCTCTTGCCACCTGAGTGGAGGATGCGTTCGGTGGAGTCGGCGGAAACGTGGGCGTCCCCGCAGATGGCGCGCAGTTTATCCAGCACCTCGTCGTCAAGGCCGGAAGGCCGCAGCCCGATGTCCGCGAAGTCGACGGGCGGATGCGTGGCGTCCACGTTGTCCAGTCCGAGGGTGGCGCGCAGGTATTCGAGGCCGCCCGCGGCCAGCGGCTTCGCCCGGGCAGGGTCTCCCCAGCCGTACCAAACCGAGTGGGGAATCTTCACTGTGTCCTGGGTCACCATGCGATACAGTGTGACACATGACGTCACAACGTACCAGCATCCCTGGCGACGAGAGCCTTCTGATGGCCACGCGGGCCTCGGTGGTCCTCCATGGGGTGCGCCGCACCACCGCGAACGACATTGCCGAGCGGGCAGGGGTCTCCCGCATGACGTTCTACCGGCGGATGGGCTCGGTGGAGAACGCGGTTCTGGCCACCCTGACCCGGGAATTCCGGACCGCCGCTGCAGATGTCCGCTCCGCCTCCCCCGCCGGCACCGGCCGCGAGGAGCTGGTGCACTTCGCCATCCAGAGCGTGCGGGTCTTCGCCACCTCGGAGCTCCTGGACTCCATTGCCGAGCGCGACCCCGAGTTCCTCATCCCCTACGTCACCGACAGGTTCGGCGCGAGCCAGCGACTCATCCTTGCCCAGCTCGAATCCCTGATTGCCGTGGGACTGGCGGATGACAGCATCGAGGCAACACCCGCCACCGCCACCACGCTGTTGCTCACCTTGCAGGGCCTGGCGCTCTCGGCGCGGCTGCTGCGCAAAACCGGCGCCTTCGAGGAAACGCTCGCGGAGCTCGAGAAGATGATCACCCGCCACCTCACGCCTGCCGGTCCGAACGCGGCGGGGGCCGGGTCATGAGTACGCGGGAGCCGACCTGGATCAACGACGCCACCCGGCGGCGCTCGCTGGAGCACCTGCGCACACACACCGTGGACGTGGCGGTGATCGGCGGCGGGATCACCGGCGCCGGCGTTGCCCTGGATGCAGCAAGCCGCGGGCTCTCCGTGGCGCTGCTCGAATCCCGCGACTTCGGCTCCGGCACCAGCGGCTACAGCTCCAAGCTGATCCACGGCGGACTGCGCTATCTGGCCAAGGGCGATTTCCCGGTGGCCTGGGAATCGGCAGTGGAGCGGAGATGGCTGATGGATTCAATCGCCCCGCACCTCATCCGCCCGCTGGGATTCATCATCCCCGACACCGTTGGCGCGAAGCGCACGGAAACCGCCGCGGCCGGGGTGGGCGTGGTGCTCTATGACCTGCTGCGCCGGGCTTCGGGACTGGGCAGCAACATCCTGCCGCGGCCCCAGCTCCTTTCGAAGCAGGCGGTCGCCGCTTTTGTCCCGGCCCTTGACACTCCGGGGCTGCGCCGCGGGGTGCTCTACTGGGATGGGCAGGTCATCGACGACGCGCGGCTGGTCATGGGCGTGGTGCGCACCGCCGCCGGACTCGGCGCCCACGTGCTGCGCGAGGTGCGCGCCACCGGGATCACCGCCACCTCCGTTCAGGCGACCGACACCCGCAACGGCGAGGCCATGACGGTTCGGGCCCGCACCGTCATCAATGCAGCCGGCGTGTGGGCGGCCGATTTCGATGACAACCTGACCGTGACCCCGAGCCGCGGCACCCACCTGGTGGTGCGTGCCGAGCGCCTGGGCAACCCGCATGCGGCGCACACCGTGGCGGTCCCCGGCCACTTCGGGCGGTACGTGTTCGTGCTGCCCCAGCCCGATTCCGTGGTGTACATCGGGTTGACCGACGAGGAGGACCGCGACGCCGACGGCCACCGCCCCGCCGTTCCTGAACACGACATCGACTTCCTGCTCGATGTCGTCAACCGGGTGCTCGATATCCCGCTGAACCGCGAGGACGTGGTCGGCACCTTTGCCGGGCTGCGGCCGCTGGTGGGCAACGCGCATGCCAACGGACCGGACGGCACCGCGGACATCTCCCGCCGGCACCTGGTGAAGGACGTTCCCGGCGAACCCATCACCGTGGTGGGTGGGAAATTGACCACCTACCGCCGCATGGCGCAGGACGCGGTGGATGCAGCCACTGCGCGACTCGGCGTGGATGCGCCGTGCCGCACCAAAAAGCTTCCGCTGGTCGGTGCCGCAAAACGCACGGCCCTGGCCGAACTCGAGGCACCGGCGCGGCTGGTGGCCAAGTACGGCTCGGAGGCAACCGAAGTGCACCGGCTAGCCGGAGAGCACCCGATGCTGGCCGAACCGCTCTTCGCGGGAACCAAGATCACCGGTGCTGAACTGCTTTTTGCCATTCGCGCCGAAGGGGCAACAAGCGTGGATGATCTGCTGGAGCGCCGTACGCGGCTTTCCCTGGTGCCCGCGGATGCGGCCAAGGCCCGCGTCCGCGCCGAGGAGATCCTGGCGATGGCCACCGAAACCCAATATACGGAAGGGGCAGGCGCATGAAGGCTCCCTCGGGAGGTCCCGCCCTGCTGCTGGTCAATCCGACCTCTGGCCGCGGCCGCGGCCTGAAACTCTGGGAGGAAACCGCCGGGGCCCTGCACGCAGCGGGGTTCACCCCGGTCGTGCATATCACCGAAAGCCTTCAGGAGGCCACCGATCGGGCGCGCGCCGCTGCGGCCGGCTCACTGGTGGCAGTGCTGGGCGGGGACGGATTCCTGGGAGCTGCGGCGGCAGGGGCCAGGGATTCCGGTGCCATCCTGCTGCCCCTGGCCGGAGGCCGGGGCAACGACACGATCCGCCGCCTCGGGCTGGACCTGGACCCGGTCAAGACGGTGAACAACATGGGTCAACTGGTCGTGCGCGAGATGGACCTGGGACTGGTCAACGGGCGCGCCTACTTCGGGGTCGCCAATGTCGGCTTCGACGGCCTGGCCAATGAATACGGGAACAGTGCCCGGATCAACCTCGGACCGTTCGTGTATCTCTACGGCGGGCTGAAGGCGTTCCTTCAATGGCGCAATGTCACCTTCACGCTCGGCGTGGACGGGGTGGAAAGCACCGTTCCCGGGTGGTTCGTCGCCGTGGGCAACGTCGGGCAATATGGCGGCGGGCTCCACATCTGCCCCCAGGCCAAGGTCGATGACGGGCTGCTGGACGTGGTGTCCCTGGGCAAGGCAACAATCCTGGGCGTGGCGTTGACGTTCGTGCGCTCCTACCGGGGAACCCACCTGCGCCAGGAAAACATCGGGTTCACGCGCGGCCGCGAGATCACCATCAGCGCCAGCAAGCCGTTGAACATCTATGCGGACGGGGAAAAGGTCGGCGCGCTGCCGGCAACGATCGGGATCGCACCGGCGGCGGTCAAGGTGCTGGTGCCGGTCGGTTCGCAGGTGTTCGGCTGAACGGGCGGTGGAAGATGCGACCGACGTGAGCCTCGCACGGCCGTCGTTGTCGTGATTGGTTCGTTTCGGGCCGGGGTGGGGAAAAACGAACGTGACTTACCTGTCGTTGCGACTGGGAAAGTGCAACCGAAGAATCCTCTGTGACAAGCGATTCCGGTCCCGTTCGATGGACTCGTTCACGTCGCCCACCAGCTGTCTCAGGGCACGAATGGTCTCGGGGCTGACTTTTGGAGTCTGGTTTTCTGCCTGCTGATTATTCGTCATTTTCTTCAGCCTCCCTCGATGTTTCCACGTTGCCAGCGTGTTCCAGCCGCCCCGGGAATGGATCATGTCGGGCGATGCCGCTTATCGAAACGCATGCCCGACCGCCCTCGGGTTCAGGACACGGCGCGGCTGACCGAGAAATCGGTTTTCGCTGCCAGCTCGCGGCCCGTGAGGACATCGGGTTCGTAGGGCTCGATGGCGCCGGCGTCGATGAGGCCGTTGGCACCGCGGGCGAACTCCCCAGGATCCCTGACATCCAATTGGTTCAGGGCGGTGGGCGAGTAGTTCCACCAGGTGCTGCGAAGCAGCTCGCTGACGGTGTCCTCGTCGAAGCGCTGCCGGATCACCTTGGCGGGCACCCCGCCGACCACCGCATAAGGCGGCACGTCGCGGGTGACGACCGAGTTCGAGGCCACGACCGCCCCGTCGCCGATGGCAACGCCGTGGCCCAGGGTGACGTCCTCCCCGATCCAGACATCGTTGCCGATCGTGACGGGATCCGGCGCGTAGTCGAACTTCCGGTAGGCGGGTGCCTCTCCCCTGTCCCGCTCGAAGGTTTCCATCATGAGCCGGCGATTGTAGAAGACCGGGCTGGTTGAGGCCCATTCGTGCGGATGCCGGGCTCCCATGCCCTTCACGCCCTTGGCGATGGAGGTGTAGCGACCCACCCGGGTCGAGAGCGGCAGCCTCGAATGCGTGTAGGAAAAGGACCCCAGGCTCACCAGATGCCGGCCACTTCCCGCCCAATAGGTGGCGTATGGCTCAAGGCGCAGGTCAGGTGCGAACTTGATCTGGGTTTCCTCGCCGTAGCTGGCACCGGTCGTGTCGATCGACTTGGTCCCGAAACCCATGAAAAATATGCGGTTCGCGATCAGGTGCGGGCGTAGTTCACTCAGGCGTAAATGCATCGTTCGACCCTAGCCGCGGAACCCGGTGGTTTCGTTGGCGTTTGCTGGCAAGACCATGGCCGTGCCATTTGGCATGGTCATGCCCGTGACCCTGCAGCAAGCGCGTTGAAGGAAATCAGGCGTCGACGACGCGATGGATCGGTAGGGCGCACAAAGTGCACGTGCCCCTCAATTGTTAGGCGTTGCCTCTCCCGATGGCGGACGTCATTCCCAGCGATGCCAGCACATCGGCGGTCTCGGTGACCCGGGCAAAGCCATCGCCGTGCAAGTTCACGGCGGTTGCCTTCATCAAATCCTCGGCACTGAGCCGAAGGGGAGGGCCTCCCGCTAGCGATGGTCCTTCCAAGTCAAAGGTCGCCGTTGCATCGAGGGGAACAATCACGTCGAATCCAAGGTTCCCGCCCATGCGTGCGGTGGTTTCGACGCACAGGTTTGTCTGGATGCCGACCACCACGATCGTTGTTATGCCGCTTTCACGGAACCATTGGGCGAGGTCGGGAGTCCCTAGAAAGGAAGAGTTCACCGTCTTGGTGACCAAAAGATCCTCGCGGAGATCTTGTACTTCGGCGATGAGGTCGTTGCCACGGTACCCGCTGCGGAGCGTGGATTGCGGGTGCGTGCTGTCGTGACGGACCTTCACCACCGGCAATCGATGCCCGTTCCACGCCTCCCCCAGCTTCACGATGTTGGCAAGGCCTTCGTAAAGGTTGTGGGAACGGCCCCAGCCAGGGTCGAGGAACCCCTGTTGTACGTCGACAAGAACAAGTGCGGCATTCGAGATATCAAGTGATTCGGTCATGTATTCAGTCAATCGAAATACACGCACCCCCAACAGTGGCAGGAATGCCATGTTCACGTAGAATTCTGCCATGCGTCGGTTTCGGATAGTCATATTGGCATACGAGGGCATGCGCCTCTACGACTTTGCACTCGCCCGGGAGGTGTTCAGCCACCGCCCCGAAATGTCGTCGGCAATATTCGACCTGGAAGTCGTGGGCAGCAAGGCAAAGGTCACCGTGGACGAGGGCCTGGCCGTTTCGTGCACGAGTCTGCAGGATCACACTAGGAGGCCGGACATCATTGTTGTGCCGGGTTCCGAGCAGCGGCTGGGAGACATCGACGCTGCTGAAATCGAATGGCTTCAGGCCCGCGCAGCCGATTCCCGAACGGCGGTGGTCGGGTTGTGTACCGGCGCCTTCGTTCTCGCGAAGGCCGGACTGCTCGACGGGAGGCGCGCCACGACCCACTGGCGCCATGCCGCGCTCCTGGCCACACGTTTTCCAAAGATCATTGGAGTCACCAACGGTTTGTACGCGCAGGACGGCAATATCTGGACATCGGCCGGCGTGACGGCGGGTGCGGATGTCCTGCTGGCGGCGGTGGAGTCGATAGTTGGCGCTGCCACGGCGGACATCATCGCCAGGTCCATGGTGACGCCGCCGCGGCGGCAGGGAAGCCAGGCCCAGTTCGCGCCGGCTTCCAGCAGAACTGTCGTTCACCCCTTTGCGGGACTTGCCGGTGCAATCCAGAACGATCCGGGCAGCCGGTGGACAGTTGATGAATTGGCAAGGCATTCCAAGATGTCGACGCGAACATTTCACCGTCGATTCAAGGAAATCATGGGGGTGGCACCGGGCAAATGGGTCACCGAGGTCAGGCTCCAGGAAGCCCGGATCCTACTTGAAACCACCACCCTCACCATCGAGCGCATTTCACACCAGGTCGGCTTCGGGACTGCCGACCACCTACGCCAGCATTTCACTTCGCATTTCAATCTGACTCCCAGCGTGTACCGGGCAACAATGGGTCCTCGGATGCCGCAGTTGTAACCGTGGGGATGCACAGTCTATATTTTGCACGAAGTACACCGAAGCAGGTTTCATCCGTGCTCGGCTGCACAAGAGGCCATTGCCGTCAGGCACAGACGGCTACACATGCAAAAGGCGGGCCGAGGATGCGCGATATCCCCGGCCCGCTGTCAAGCTGGACGTTCGGTGTTAGCCAACCGCCACGCGCAGCTGGTTGCGCCACGGATCCTCGAAGCGCAGCTCGGCCCCGGTGTGGTGGCTGGAGATCCCGGCAACCGTCAGGCGCTCGGCCAGGGCGCCGACCTCATCGGCGTTCGGCACGGTGATGACGACTTCGCCCAGGCCCAGGGTGTCCTTGCGGGGACCGGCGCCGCGGGAGTTCCAGACGTTCATGGCCATGTGGTGGTGGTAGCCGCCGGCCGAGACAAAGAGCGCCTGGCCGTGGAAGCTGGTGGTCTTGGCAAAGCCCAGGGTGTCGACGTAGAACTTCTCCGCCGTGGCGACGTCGCCGACCTGCAGGTGCACATGTCCGATGCCGGCGTTCGCTGCGGTCAGTCCACTGACGGCAGCCTCGTTGAGGTACTTGTTGAGGTACTCGTTAGGATCCAGGTAGATGGTGTCCATGGCCACGGTGTCGCCGTTCCAGGTCCAGGTGTCGCGCGGGCGGTCCCAGTAAAGCTCGATGCCGTTGCCCTCGGGGTCGTTGAAGTAGAAGGCCTCGGAGACCAGGTGGTCGGAGCTGCCGGTGAACAGCGAGCCGTCGAACTGGGCGGCGGCCAGCACGGTGGCGGCCAGGTCCGATTGGGAGTCGAAGAGCAGTGCGGTGTGGAAGAGTCCGGCTTCGCCGCGGGCCGGAAGGTTCAGGCCCTTGCCGTCGGAGAGGTGGACGAGTTCGAGTCCGCGGCGCCCCAGGGCGGTTCCTGCCGCTCCCTCGGAGAGGACCTCGAGGCCCAGGGCCTTCTGGTAGTAGGCGCTCATCTTCTTCATGTCCCCGACCTTGAGCATGACGGTGCCCATGGCCAGGTCTGCGGACAGTTGATCCTGTGTGGTGACGCTCATGGTGGCTGCTCCTGTTGCGTGATCGGGGGATGACTTGTTCTTGTTTCCAAGTATGACACGCTTTACTTGAAGCTACAACCATCGTGTTCTGTCTACTGGCTCACGTCCCCGTGCGCACGCATGGGGAAACCAACCGGTCCACCTTGTGGACCCCGCTGCGCCAAGGCCGCCCGCTCCGCACCTACTCGCCCCGGGACTGCCCCATGGCCTCATGGACCTGGAAGGCCAGCCACAGCTGCGCCACCGAGGATGTTTCCGCCAAGTCCAGACCGGTGAGTTCACTGATCTTCCTGATGCGATAGATGATGGTTTGCCTGTGAACGAAGAGCAAAGCGGCGACCTTTTGGGCCGAGCGCTGGTTCTCCAGGTAGCTGCGGAGGGTGGCCAGGAACTCGGCCTGGTTCGTGCGGTCGTGCTCGATCACCGGCCCCAGCAGACGCTGGACCAGCGCCTCGCCGTCACGGTGGCCACCGAGCCCAAACCATGATTCGCTTTCCGAATAACCGATCTGCCGCACTCCCCGCGCCGCTGCCTGGCCCAGGGCCCACAGGGATTCGCGCAACCCGCGCTGGATTTCGAAGGAACCGACCGGGGTACTCAGGCCCATGTGCAGCTTCCGATCAAAGACATGCAGCAGCAACTCCTCGGGGCAGTTCTCCGAAATCAGCAGGTGCAGCTTTCCCTCTCCGACCACGCAGATGCTGTTGACCCCGTGGCGCCACAATGCGCGATGCACCTCGGGCAGCCCCGATTCGGCCTGGTCCGGCACCGAAACCATGCGCACGGCACCCGCTGGAATCCCGAAGTCGTCAAGCCTCCGATTCGCCTCGGCCGCCCCTATCCGCGCGTCGAAGGCCTGAAGCAGGAATTCCCCGCCCGAACGGTATTGGCTCTCCATGGAGAGGGCAGAACGCGAGAGCCCCAACCCGAGCACCGTGGCCGCGTGCAGCAACACCACGCCATCGGGCTTGATCTCGGCCCCGGGCAGGACGACCAGCAGTGCATGCGGGTGGGTGGGGATCTCCATGAGCAACATCGAGTCGCCGTCGTCGGCACTCCAGTGGAAGTGCCGGCTTTCCGCCGTGGATCCGGAGCCGATGCGCCGCACCCGGGCCAGCAGGTGTTCGGGCAGGGCGGCGTCACCGGGCTGCCAGGGGTGCAGGCAGCGGCCGTCCACCACGTAGAGTTGGGCGCGGATTTCTTCCCTTATCCCGCCGAGCAACTGGGCCCAGGTTTCCCCCGGCGTGGTTGCCTTTCGCAGCAGATCATAGATGCGTGCCGTCTGCTTGATGCGGCGGGATTCCTCCAAAAGGCTTGCCTCGGCTATCGAACGGGAGATTGCCATGAAGGGCAATGGATAGGGAACCGAGACCAAGGGAAGTGGCAATGAATCGCAGGCCTCAAGAAATTCCTCGGAGAAATCCGGGGCGTGCATCTTCTCCCCAACAGCCAATGCCACTGCCCCTGCGCCCACCAGCGACTTGGCCATCTGGACCTGCGAGGCGGCGTCGCCGGGGATCGACAACCCGTTGGTCATCAGCAGCACACCGGGCGACACCCATTCCCAGAGATTGGGTAGATCCGAGGTGTGCGACCAGGTGATGGCGTGCTCCAGCCCACCTTCGCCGGCCACCAGTTGCAGGCCCAGCTGCGGCTCGGCCAACAGTTCCTTGACGGTCATGGCCATCGCGGGGTTTCCTCCAGGTTTCTCCAGCGACCCGGCGGGAAGTCACCGAATTCAACCACCATCAAACCCGGGTATTCATACAAATGTCTAGTACGAGTCTGCAACGGTTGACAGATGTCGATTGTCGCCGTGACTCAGCTCACGAATGATTGAATTACACCAAAAGGCAGCCCGGACGTCCCGGGCACCATGAGAGAAAAGAGCCCGCAATGAGCACCCCCGTTCGCCTCATTGACGATGCGCCACTAACCCGGTTCCACAAGAAGCTGACCGTGTTTTCCTCCGGCGGCCCCTTCATTGACGGCTACGCGCTGTCCATCATTGGAATCGCCCTGATCACCATGACCCCGGCCCTGGACCTGGGCCCCAAGGAAATCGGCATGGTCGGCGCCGCCAGCCTGGTCGGCATCTTCTTTGGCGGCGGCGTCTTCGGTTGGGTGACCGACAAGGTCGGTCGCCACACCATGTACATCCTGGACCTGATCGCCCTGGCGGTCTTCTCCATCCTCAGCGCCTTCTCCACCGACATCTGGCAACTGGTCCTCTGGCGCTTCCTGCTCGGCGTTGCCATCGGGGCCGACTACCCGATTGCCACCTCGTTGTTGGCCGAGTTCCTCCCCCGCAAGCACCGCGGCAGGCTCCTGGGGGCCACCTTTGTGGTCTGGGCCGTGGGCGCGGCCGCGGCCTTTGCCGTCGGGTTCGCCATGCGCGGCGTGGGGCCGGACGCCTGGCGCTGGATGCTCGCCAGTCCGGCCATCTTCGCCATCATCACCCTGCTCTTCCGCCTGGGCACCCCGGAGTCCCCGCGCTGGCTGCTCTCCCGCGGCCGGGTCGACGAGGCACGCACCGTGATCAAGAAGGTCTACGGCGACGACTACGACGTTGAATCCCTCGGCGAAGACGAGGACAGCGGCAAGCGCGCAGCGGCCTTCACCGACATCTTCAACAAGAAGTTCTGGCGCCGCACGCTCTTTGTCTCCATCTTCTGGACCGCCCAGGTCATCCCGCTCTTCGCCGTCTACACCTTCGCCCCGGAGCTGCTCTCCTCGTTCGGCATGGACGGGGACGCCAACCTCTACGGCGGTTCACTGCTGATCTCCCTGCTCTTTGTCGTCGGCGGCATCCCCGGCCTGTGGCTGGTCGAACGCATCGGACGGCGCAAGCTGCTGCTGTGGTCCTTCGGAATCATTGTCCTGGCACTGGCCGCACCGGCCTTCATCCCCGGCGTTGGCCCCAAGACCCTCTTCACCGCACTGGCCGTTTTTGCCCTGGCCTCCGGTGCCTCCAGTTTCCTGGAGATCGTGTACCCCAATGAACTGTTCCCCACCGAGATCCGCGCCACCGCAGTCGGCTTCGGCACGGCAATCAGCCGCGTGGGCTCGGCGGCCAGCACCTACCTCATGCCGGTGGCCATCATCAGCTTCGGCGCTTCCGGCGCCCTGCTGATCGGCGCCGGAATCTCCCTGGTGGGCCTGGCCGCAACCTTCATCCTGGCCCCCGAAACGGCCAACCGCTCCCTGGCCGACATCTCAGGGGACGGCAACAAGAAACACACCACGACCAACGGCAAGACCGAAGAAACCACCGTCAAAGGAACACTCGTATGAGCAAGCACCAGCCCGTCGGCCCCGTTGAGGCCACCAAGGTCCCGCGGTTCGCAGGACTTGGAACCTTCGCCCGCCTCCCGCAGATCGACGCCGTCCCCGACTACGACATTGCAGTGCTCGGAGTGCCATTCGACGGAGGCACCTCTTTCCGCCCCGGTGCCCGCTTCGGGCCGGCCGCGGTTCGAGAAGCCTCCCGCCTGCTGCGCCCCGGCTACCACGTCGAACTCGACGTCACCCCGGTCGAGGCTGTCCAGGTGGTCGATGCGGGAGACGTGGCCTGCACGCCGTACGACATTGGCAAGGCCGTTGAACAGATCGAGGAGCAGGCCCTTCCCTTGCTGGCCAAGGACAAGCGCGTCATCGCGATCGGCGGGGACCACACCATTGCCTTGCCGATGCTGCGGGCGGTCAACAAGATCCACGGACCGGTCGCGCTGCTGCACTTCGATGCACACCTTGACACCTGGGACACCTACTTCGACGAGCCGATCACCCACGGCACGATGTTCCGCCGGGCCTTCGAGGAGGGCCTGTTGATCGAGGACAAGTCGATGCATGTGGGCATCCGTGGCCCGGTCTACGACCAGGACGACTTCCTGCGCGACCACGAGTTCGGCTTCCAGATCATCCGCTCCACGGACATCGACGACATCGGCGTGCAGGCGGCAATCCAGAAGGTGCGCGAACGGCTCGGCGACACCCCGGTCTACCTGTCGGTCGACATCGACGTATTGGACCCGGCCTTCGCCCCGGGCACCGGCACCCCGGAAATGGGTGGCCTGCATTCCCGCGAGCTGCTGCGCCTCCTGCGCGGGCTCAACGGCATCAACATCGTCGGCGCCGACGTGGTGGAGGTCGCTCCGGCCTACGACCACGCCGACATCACCTCGCTGGCAGCGGCCACCGTGGTCTTCGACATGATGGGCCTGATGGTCAACTCCGGCAACCTGCGCACGACCCGGGACGAGCAGGTCCTCGAGGGAGCCACAGCCTAGAATCACCAACGCTCAACCCCGAAACCCAACACTGTCCGGGCAACGTTTCGTCCGTTGCCCGGACCGCTGGATTTTCTGCGCGAATCCGGACAACCGTTCAAGCGAACAACCACCGACAAGCGTGGGCGGGAGAACCGCATCCGAGCCTTCCCGCCTCAATAGTGAACTGCCCTCGGAATCCAGGCCTCTGTGCCAGCGGCAAGGCCATCGGGGTCCTTCCCCTGGATGAGCACCGGATCAGGCAACATTCCGGGTACGCAAAATGGGTGCGGATCCCAACGTGGAATCCGCACCCATTTTCACCATTCCTCAGCCATTAGTCACCGTTCGTTCAAGCGGGACTGCACTTCAATCACCTAGCTGAAGCTACTATCTGGCTTGGACCTTAGCTGTCGTCGTTGCCGAAGTCGCCCGCGTTGGACTGCTCGACACGGCCACCGGAGTTTCCGTATTGGCCCTCTGAGGAGTCACTCGAACCCTGTTCGCTGCCGAAGCTGCCCGAGTTGGACTGCTCTTCACCGCTTCCGGAGTTTCCGTACTGACCCTCCGAAGAACCGCTCGAACCCTGGTCGCTGCCGAAGCTGCCCGAGTTGGATTGCTCTTCGCCACCGCCGGAGTTGCCGTATTGACCCTCCGAAGAACCGATCGAACCCTGCTCGCTGCCGAAGCCACCGGACTGCTCGTCACTGCCACCGGAATTGGCGTACTGACCCCCCGAAGAATCGCCGGAGCCCTGGTCGTTGCCGAAGTCGCCTGAATCGGCTTCCCCGCCCATCAGGTTTTGGTCCTCGTTGTCGCTTTGGTTTCCGAACCGTCCGGAGTAGTTTTCATCAGACATGATTTTCTCCTTGCGGTCTTCCGCCCCTGTCCTAGCGGGATGACAAGACCCAATGTTACGACTCAATAACGCGGTCGCAAGCTTTTTCCACGCAACTTCGTAAGTTCGTCAATTTACGTAAAACCGCACAACGTGTGTGATGAACGGTGGAATCCGGTGTTGCTCGGCTCGGTGAAACTAAGAACTCAAGCGTCCACAGAGGTGCTCTCCGCGCCGATTCCTGCCGATTGCCGGAGAAGACTGATTCGCGATGCAAGATCATTAGAGCTTTGCAGGAAAGCCATTATGGTCGAGTTGCAAGACCCGGCCAGGGAACCATGACAGGTTTGTCCGCGGAGGTCATGATCTGCATTCACGGGCGCTGCCAGCAGACGCCTGAGGCTCCCTGAACCCCGAACTATTTGCCAATGTTCAATATTAAATGTTCGCATTCCGTCTCGGACGCTCTTCTCGCTCTGTTCCGAAACCGATTGGCGGGCATTGAAAGGTGGTGGCGCACGACCCGCTAAAGGCCGGTGAGCCATTGAAAATTCGACCACGGCGATCTCAAGGGTTTTGTGGCTCGCCGAGTTTCCCGGCTTGATCCGTCGGGCCATGCGAGACGGCCGTCCCGCAAGGCGCCACTGGCGTGGATGCTCCGGCTCTTCTTGGGCCACCGTCCTGCACAAATCCGTCCATCGGATCGCCGGTTACGGCGGCCCACGATGGGTCGAACGATCCGCATATCGAAAGTCTGGCTGGCCCGTGGCGACATCCTCCATCGAGTGCTCGATGCACTGGTTGCCGGTGTCGCGACCGTTTCTATGCCGACCTGGGTCCCGTAGACTCGGCGGCGAACGGTGCCCCCCTGAAGCGGCCAGCCAAAGGGTCGACCGGCAAACTCCAAGGAGCAAGTCATGGACTCGATATGGCTGGACCCCCGACCCGGGATAGCAACCGACCCCTTTGTCCCCGGCGAGCAATTTGATGCGGTGGTGGCAGGCGCCGGCCTGACCGGCTTGGTCAGCGCCCTGCTGCTCAGCCACGCGGGATTGCGCGTGGCAGTCGTTGAATCGCGGTTCGTGGGCGCCGGGACCACCGGGCACACCACGGCAAAGCTCAGCCTGCTCCAAGGCACCACCATGCAGGACATCCGCAAGAACTTCTCCGCCGAGGTCGCCCACGCCTATGTGGAGGGGAACCTCGAAGGGCAGGCATGGCTCCGGAACTACCTGGACGAAAACGCCGTCGCCCACCAATCACGGGACGCCTTCACCTATGTGTTGGGCGCCGCGGGACTCGAGGCGCTCGAAGCGGAGGCCGTGGCCAGCCGCGAGGCGCACCTGGAGGTCCGCCTGCTCGAGGAACCTGACATCGGGCTCCCCTACCCGGTCGCCGGCGCACTTACCTTGTCCGACCAAACCCAGTTCGACCCCGTATCGGTATTGGCCGCACTCTGCACCGACCTGCGCAGGCGCGGAGCCAAGGTGTTCGAGGACACCCGCCTAACGGGGTCCAGCCATTCGGCGCCGCTACAGCTCACCACCACCCGGGGCGCGCTTGGCGCCGATACCCTCATTCTGGCCACCGGCACACCGGTGCTTGACCGCGGCGGATACTTTGCCAAGCTGGAACCGTCGCGTTCCTACCTCGCGGCCTACACGGGATCCCCGGACGCCCAACCATTTCCCGAAGGCATGTATTTGTCCATTGACAGCCCCGGCCGTTCGCTGCGCACCGCAACGAGCAACGGAAAGCCCGTGTTGCTGGTGGGAGGCAACGGCCACCCGGTCGGCGCCGGTGCCCCGCGCGAAGCCGCCCGGGACCTGGACCGCTGGGCCAGGGAGAACTTCGCCCTTGCCGAACGCACGCATGCCTGGTCGGCCCAGGACTACCGTTCGGTCAATGCCGTGCCGTTCGTGGGACGGATGCCGCGCGGCAGCGGAAGGATCCATGTCGCCACCGGATACAACAAGTGGGGCATGACCAACGCGGTGGCGGCCGCACTGCGCCTCTCGGCCTCGATCATTGGCGGCGAGACCCCGTGGGGCGCGGTGCTGGGCCACCGCACCTCGGGCGCCGCGGCGCTGGCGGAGACCGGAAAATTCAACGCCGGCGTGGCCAAGGGGCTCGTGAGCGGCTGGGCGCACGCCCTGACCGGCACCGAGCCCGCGCCGGAGCACTCCGCCACCGACGAAGGCCGGGACACGGGCCCGGAACCGCGCACAGGGGAACCCGAGGGCCGGGTGGTCCACGAGGGTTTGCACCCAGTGGCCGTCTCCACCGTTGAGGGGCGCACCTGTCGCGTCTCGGCGGTGTGCACACACCTGGGCGGGATCCTCACCTGGAACGACGAGGAACTTTCCTGGGACTGCCCGCTGCATGGCTCGCGCTTCACGCCCTCGGGCACCGTGATCGAGGGGCCGGCGACCAGCGACCTGAAGCCGGCGGACCACGACGGGGTCTGACGGGCGTGACCCCGGGCGGGGTCCACGTGGCGTGACCCGCCGGGAAATATTGTTTTCTAGCTGCCGGACCGTCGCGCCCGGACCAACCGCCAGACACCGACCCCGATGTTGGATAGCGCGTCAAGACCCCAGAGCCCGGCAATGAGTGCCACGGCCCAGAACGGCAGCCAGGGCTGCTGCCAGTCGGTGAGCACAGCCAGCGCCACGGCAACCAGCGCCTCGACCACTCCCCAGATCACCTGGGTGCGCGGGCGCCAGGCCAGGACGTTGAAGAACTTGCGGATGCCCGTGGCCGCGCGCGCGTCGGCGCCCATTGACTTCGCGATCGTTCCGCCCAGGCCGCGGGGCGCCACCAACGTTGCAGATTCCGGCAGGTCGCCTTCCTCGGCGTAGTCGGCCAGGGAGGCCGAGCGGCCAAAGATTTCCAGCACCGTGCGCAGCTTGTCGACCGACCCGCTGCCGGAGAGTGCCTCGTTGAGCTGGGTGATCACGTCCTGGCCGATGCCGTATTCGGACAGCTGGGCAATCGACTCCAGATCCGGCGCCAGCCATTCTTGCGTGAGGAAGTCGGCGACTTCTGCCGCCTTGGTGCCGGGAACGGCATCCAGCACCGGCCGGGCGGCCACGGACCAGCCGTGCCCGAAGCCCGGGTAGCCGTGGAGCTTGCGGTTCTGGCCCTCGAACCAGAAGACCATGGAAAAGCGCGGGCCAAGACGGGAGAGCATGATGGCGGGAAAGGTGGACTTGGACAGCATGATCTCGGGCATGTAGCCCTCGTGCACCGCCACATCCCCGTGCTCGGTGGTGAAGTGGTGCCAGGCGGTCTTGGTGGCCCCGGCAAAGAGCGCCACCTCGGATTCCTTGAACGATCCCAGCAACACCGAGCGTCCGCCGGTCGGGTGTTCGAGTCCCTCGTCCGCGACGGGCTCCCCGCTCTCGGCGTCGACCCCGTCGAAGTCGGCGTAGCGCGCGCCGGTCCCCCGCTTCAGGGCGATGGCGAATCCCTCGATCTGCTGCCCGAAGGCGATCTCCCCCGACGCGTCGGCCATGACGATGAACCCCTCGGGGTTCACCGCCACCACCATCTCGATCACCGAGAGCTTGCCCCAGGAGACAGGTTCGGCCAGCAGGGAAATGCTTTGGCGGGCGCGCAGGGTGTCCTGGATGCGCAGGTGGGCCTGCAGCCCTGAGGGCTCATCGAAGATGAGTGCCATGGAGGCGATCAGCCACTCGGGCTTCCCGCCTCCTGCTGGCTCCTGGGGGCTACTTGCCAAGGAACTTCTCAAACCCCTTCGGCAAGTTCAGTTCCGCGGGGTCGAAGTCCTTGGTGCCGGCGCCGAAGGCGGCCCCGGACGGGGTCTTGACCTTGTTGGCCTCTGCAGCCGCAAGCTGCGCAGCCTTGGCCGGGTTGCCGAACTTCTGGGTCTTCTTCTTGGCGCCCCCCTTGGCACCCTTCTTGGCGCCGCCGCGGCCGCCGGGCATGCCCGGGATGGCACCGCCGGAGGCCAGCTTCTTCATCATCTTCTGGGCCTCGACGAAGCGCTCAAGCATCGAGTTGACCTCGGAGACGTGCACGCCCGACCCCTTGGCGATGCGGGCGCGGCGCGAGCCGTTGATGATCTTCGGGGCCACGCGCTCGTGCGGGGTCATCGAGCGCACGATGGCCTCGATCCGGTCCATCTGCGACTCGTCGAACTGCTCGAGCTGCTGGCGGGAGATCTGCGATCCGGGCATCATGCCCAGGATCTTCTTCATCGACCCCATCTTGCGGATCTGGGCCATCTGGGCCAGGAAGTCATCGAGGGTGAAGTCCTCGCGGTCGGCGAACTTCTTCGCCATGCGCTCGGCTTCGCCCTTGTCCCAGTTGGCCTCGGCCTGTTCGATCAGGGTGAGGATGTCACCCATGTCCAGGATCCGGGAGGCCATGCGGTCCGGGTGGAAGATCTCGAAGTCATCGAGGTTCTCGCCGGTGGAGGCGTACATGACAGGCTTGCCGGTGACCGAGGCGACCGAGAGGGCCGCACCGCCGCGGGCGTCGCCGTCGAGCTTGGTGAGCACCACGCCGGTGACGCCGACGCCGTCGTTGAATGCCTGGGCGGTGTTGACCGCGTCCTGGCCGATCATGGCGTCGATGACGAAGAGGACCTCGTCCGGGTTGACCGCGGCGCGGATGTCCGCTGCCTGCTGCATCATCTCGGTGTCGATGCCCAGGCGTCCGGCGGTGTCAACGATGACCACGTCGTACAGCTTGGTGCGTGCCTCGGCGACGCCGTCGCGGGCGACCGCCACCGGATCGCCCGTGGAGGCCTCGAACTCGGAGGATACGCCGGGGTGCGGTGCGTACACCGGCACACCGGCACGTTCGCCGTTGACCTGGAGCTGCTTGACGGCGTTGGGGCGCTGGAGGTCACACGCCACCAGCAGCGGGGTGTGGCCCTGGGCCTTGAGGTGCTTGGCGAGCTTGCCTGCCAGGGTGGTCTTGCCCGCACCCTGCAGGCCGGCGAGCATGATGACGGTCGGGGCGACCTTGGCCAGGTTCAGCCGGCGGGTCTCCCCGCCCAGGATGCCCACGAGCTCCTCGTTGACGATCTTGACGATCTGCTGGCCCGGGTTCAGCGAGGACGAAACCTCTTCGCCCAGGGCGCGTTCCTTGACCTGGGCCACGAAGGCGCGGACCACCGTGACGGCGACGTCGGCGTCAAGCAGGGCACGGCGGATCTCACGTACGGTGCCGTCGATATCGGCCTCGGTAAGCCGTCCCTTGCCGCGGAGGTTCTTGAAGGTGGATGTCAGGCGGTCGGAGAGTGAATTGAACACGTGCCGTGCACTTCTTTCGTTGTGGGCGTTAGGCGCGGTCTAACCCGCTGGACTCAACATCCAAGATTACCAACAACACGCCCCTGATTTCTCAACACGTGGCAGTCTTGGACATGTGAACCTTGATTCAGGCGGACAGACCGGCACCCACGTAACCACATTATTGATCCTTGGCGCCTCCGGGGACCTGACCGGAAGGCTCCTGCTTCCGGGCCTGGCCAGGCTCATTGGCTCGGGCCGCGCCTCGGGGCTGGAGCTGGCGGGCGCCGGCGGCCCGGGCTACTCGCAGGAGAAATGGCAACAGCGTGTCAACGAGGTCTGCGAAAAGGCGAAGCAGCATGCCACGGGCCCGGGCAGCACCGAACTCGACAAGATTGCCGCGGACACCCGCTTCACCGAACTCGACGTCACAAAACCCGGTGAATTGGCCAAGTTGGTGAACTCCCTTCAGGGCCCGGTGGCCCTCTACTTCGCACTTCCCCCTGCCGTGAGCCAGAAGGCCTGCGAGGTCCTGGAACCCGGGGAGCTGCCCGAGACCACGCTGCTGGTCATGGAAAAGCCCTTTGGCTCCAACCAGCAATCCGCGCAGGAACTGAACCGGACGCTGATCCGCCTGGTCCCTGAGGAGAACATCCACCGGGTCGACCACTTCCTGGGCAAGGGCACGGTATTCAACATCCTGGGCCTGCGCTTCGCCAACCGGCTGCTCGAACCCCTGTTCACCTCCGAGCACGTGGAGAAGATGGAAATCTTCTACGACGAGGAACTGGCCCTAGAGGACAGGGCCGGCTACTACGACGGTGCCGGGGCGCTGCGCGACATGATCCAGTCGCACCTTTTGCAGATCCTGGGCCTGCTGACCATGAACGCGCCGGCGACACTGAAGGAACGCGACGTGCGCGACCACCTCGGCTCGGTGCTCCGCGCCACCGCCCTGGCCGGGAACCCGGCCGATTCCACGCGCCGCGCCCGGTACACCGCCGGCACCTCGAAGGGCCGTCCGGTGCCGGACTACGCCAGTGAAAAGGGCGTGGAACCGGCACTGCAGACCGAGACGCTGGCCGAGGTCACCCTGAACATCAACAACTCGCGCTGGGCCGGGGTCCCGTTCATCCTGCGCGCCGGCAAGGCGCTGGGCACCGCACGCAAGGAAGCGATCATCACCTTCCGCCCGGTCTCCCACCTGCCCACCGGCTTCAAGGGCACCGACGAACCCACGAGGCTTCGAATCGGCTTCGGCCCCGACACCCTGACGCTGGACCTTGACGTCAACGGCCCCGGCGACCTCTACACCCTGGACCGCGTCGCCATGGCAGCGGAACTGAACTCGCCTGACCTATTGCCCTACGGCGAAGTCCTCCTGGGGGTGCTTTCCGGGGACCCGACGCTGTCGGTGCGCGGGGACACCGCGGAGGAATGCTGGCGCATTGTCGACCCGATCCTCACCGCCTGGGCCGACGACGCGGTGCCGCTTGACGAGTACCCGGCCGGCGGCAACGGACCTGCGGGTTGGGACACCAACTGCACGCTGAAAGCCTGACGGACAGGAGCAAGGTCGCTCGCGCGGGTTTCGCCTTGGCTGTTCGCGCGCGGGCGCTGGAACGGCAAGTCGATGGCCGGCGCCGTGCGGCCAGGGGACCCACGGCCTGGGCCCGCCACAGGGCCGGATTCGCTTACATTGACTTGCCGCGGGACGTTGCTATGGTGAGGCCATGTCGGCCATCAACGATTCCGGTCAGCTTAAGCGGACTGTTCGCCCCCGAAGGGCGTCAATCATTTGGTTCCTCGCAGCGGCTGTCCTGTTTCTGGCCTCGGCTGCGCTTCAGCTCGCTGCCTCACTTCAGCGATGGGTCGTGTTCAGCGGCTCGCGCTCACCCGAGGACACCTCGGTCGAAGACCATCTCTATGATTACTCCTTCCCGTTTGATCCTTGGGAGAGCATCGGGACGGCGGCCCAGTTCTTCGGAGTAGGCGTTCTGATCCTGGCGCTCGGCGTCCTTGCTATGGCGTTCGGCGTCCTGGGCCTGCCGGGTGCGGCTGGCAGTCGCAGCGTCATCGAGATCGTCCTTGCCATCCTCGTCGCCGCCTCGTTCATTATGCACGGAACGCATGCCCTCGTCTCGGGGGTCACTGGTGCCCCGTCGGAGCTGCAAAACACCATGTGGCTGATCAGGACGCAGCTCTTGGTCGGGCTTGCCAGCCTGATTGCCCTTGCGTCACTGTGGGCGTCCAGGTTGCGGGCGGCCATGGCCGCATGCCTGTTCCTGCTCGGATCAACCATTGTGGGTGAAATCGTGGCCAATTTCATGATCGCACCCATGATCGCCGGCGGTACTTCGCACGACACGACCCGATGGTCGGAGACTGTAATCGCGGCCTCGACGGCCGCAGCCGCAGTATCCATGCTGTACGCCATCAAGACGGTGACACGTCGCGGAGCGAGTTCCGCCTAAATGCCCGATTCGCGGGAGGCACGCCGCCAGCGAATCGGGCATATTCCCTCGCCCAGGGAACGCACCCATTGAGGCCTTCGCGCGAAGCCCCTCCCCCTGCTATTCGGGGGAAATCCTCAATGCCTGTACTGACCGAATGGCGCGCTGCGTTCCAAGCTGCACCAGCACCGTCCCGTCTGCGCTTGGCTCTTAGGGAAACCGGTACCGGAGGTTGTCCGAGCGGTCGTCGGGCACGGAACCCGGCGATTCGCCCCCGCTGCGCATGGTTTTCCGGCGAGGGGAAGGCCTTGCGTGGCCACGCCACCGGCGCCATGTGGCGCGCCCGTGTGTGCCCCGGGCACACCAAGGGAATACGGTAGGACAAGGACATTTTTAATCGTTGGACCTTGCGATGGATCCGACGTCCGTATTCTTCGCGCCCGACACCGGCACGACGGCCCCGACACAAAGGCTAGATTTTGAACGGCAATGCAACGTTTCGGCACCACAATTCGGCACTTTTGGCCGTCACCAGTGTGCAGGCCCCGGTGGTCATGACCTCCGGGGAATTCGACGAACGTCTGGCCCCCAGCCTCAAGCGCCTGCGCCTGTCGAAAAAGCTGTTGGAGCGTGTTGCCGGCGTGATGGAACGCCGCTGGTGGTCCGAGGGGACCAGCTTCGACGATGCTGCCGTCGAGGCCGGCGGCAAGGCCATGGCCGAGGCCGGAATCGAGCCCGGCCAAATCGGCCTGCTGATCAACACCTCGGTGACCCGCCGCAACCTGGAGCCCTCGGTGGCGTCCAAGATCCACCACGACCTGGGGCTCCCCTCCTCGGCCATGAACTTCGACGTGGCAAACGCCTGCCTGGGCTTCGTCAACGGCATGACACTGGCCGCAAACATGATCGACTCCGGGCAGATTAAGTACGCACTGGTGGTCGCCGGTGAGGACGCCCAGCCCACCCAGGAAACCACGTTCCGCCGGCTCAATGCCGAGGACTCCACCCGCGAGGACTACCTGCGGGAATTCGCCACACTGACCCTGGGCTCGGGTGCCGCCGCCGCGGTGATCGGCCCGGCCGACGCCCACCCCAGTGCCCACCGCATCGTTGGCGGCGTCAGCCGCGCCGGAACCGAGCACCACAAGCTGTGCGTAGGCGGACCCTCCGGCATGTACACCGACACCAAGGGACTGTTGGACAACGGCCTGGAATTGGTCGTCGATGCCTGGGATGAGGCCCACCAGGCCGGCTGGAACTGGAAATCCATGGATCGCTACGTGACCCACCAGGTTTCCAATTCCTACACCAACGCCATCATCAAGGCCGTCGGCCTGGTCCGTGATCGGGTGCCCATCACGTTCCCCAAGTGGGGCAATGTCGGGCCGGCCTCGCTGCCGATGACGCTTTCCCAGGAAGCCAAGACCCTGAAGCCCGGTGACCGGGTGCTGTGCATGGGGGTTGGCTCCGGGCTGAACACCGCCATGATGGAGCTTGCCTGGTGACCGAGATCTTCCCCGGCGTTGATGCCCGGTACTCCCGCCGTGTCATGGTTCCCTCCACCACTGCCGTGGACGCACCTGACACCAGCCACCAATGGCACCTGCTTGACAATGAATCCGAGCTGGCGGCCAAGGGCATCACGCCGGTCGGCACGCTGCTGTGTGTGCACGGCAACCCCACCTGGTCTTACCTGTGGCGCAGCCTGCTGCAGCACGTGGCCACCCACGACCTGCCCTGGCGCGTGGTGGCAGTGGACCAGCTGGACATGGGCTTCTCCGCGCGCACCGGCGTGTTCCGCCGGCTCTCGGACCGGGTCAATGACCTCTCCGATCTCACGGCCGCCTTGGAAATCACCGGGCCGGTGACCACCGTGGGGCACGACTGGGGCGGAATCATCTCCCTGGGCTGGGCCTTGGCACACCAGGACCAGCTGGCCAACGTGGTGCTCACAAACACCGCGGTGCACCCGGCCGGATACGAATTGCCCGCCGCGCTGCGCCTGGCCTCCCACCCCGCCGTCCACGGCTGGGGCACCAAGAGAACCGACGCGTTCCTGCGCACCACCCACTCCCTGGCCCAGCCAGCCCTGGAGCCCGCCATCCGCAAGGCCTTCATGGCCCCTTACGTCAACGCGGCCAGGCGCACGGGCGTGGCAAACTTCGTTGCCGACATTCCCTTCACCGAAGACCACCCCAGCCGGGGCACGCTCAATGCAATCGCCGAGGGCATCCGCACCCTGAAGGTTCCCGCACTGCTGCTGTGGGGCCCCAAGGACCCGGTCTTCTCGGACCGCTACTTGCGGGACCTCATGGACCGGCTGCCCCAGGCGGACGTGCACCGCTTTGAGGGAGCCGGGCACCTGCTGCCCGAGGACCGCGACATTGCCACCCCCGTCTTTGACTGGCTCGGCCAGGCCAAGACCTCGGACACCGCCGACCGCGCCGAGGCACTGACCGATTACCGGCCCATGCTCGCCGAACTCGATGAACGCACCGCAGACACCGGCACCGCAGTGGTGGACATCAATCCGGCCGGCTCCCTGTCCTGGGCCGAACTCGGCACCCGGGTCAACTCCCTGGCGCACGGCCTGGCCGGGATCGGGGTCAAGCCCGGGGACCGGGTCAACCTGCTGGTGCCCCCGGGCATTGAATTGACCTCGCTGATCTACGCCTGCCTGCGCCTGGGCGCAGTGATTGTCGTGGCCGACGCGGGCCTGGGCACCAAGGGACTGGGACGCGCCATCCGCGGCGCCGGGCCCGGCTACCTCATTGGAATCGACCGCGCGCTGACCGGCGCCAAGTTCCTGGGCTGGCCCGGAACCCGGATCGCCGTCGAGGACATGCCCGCGGCCAAGCGCAAGCTGCTCGGCGTGGCACACACCGTGCCCGAACTGCTCGAGGCCGGCACCTCCGCCGCCCAGGGGCACCACGCGTTCGCCCCGGCGGACCCCGATGCCGACGCCGCGGTGCTCTTCACCTCCGGCTCCACCGGCCCGGCGAAGGGTGTCGTGTACACGCACCGGCAGCTGGCGGCAATGCGCGACACGCTGCGCGTTACCTACGACCTGAAGGCCGGTTCGGCGCTGGTGGCGGGGTTCGCCCCGTTCGCGCTGCTCGGCCCCGCGTTGGGTGCCACCTCGGTGACCCCTGACATGGATGTCACCGCCCCGCGCACGCTCACCGCCGCGGCATTGGCCGATGCCGCCGCAGCCGTGGACGCCACCACGGTGTTCGCCTCCCCCGCCGCCCTGGCCAACGTCCTGGAAACCGCCGCGGAGCTGGATGCACCGCAGCGCGAAACGCTGGGGCGCATCTCACTTCTGCTTTCGGCCGGGGCACCGATCCCCGAGCCGCTGCTGGCCAAGGTCCAGGACCTCGTGCCCGCTGCCCGCGTGCACACCCCCTACGGGATGACCGAGGCCCTTCCGGTCACCGACATCGACCTGGCAGGCATCCGTGCCGCCGGTGCCGGCAACGGCGTCTGCGTGGGCAGGCCTGTCGCCGGGGCACAGGTGGCGATCGCGCCGCTGGACGCCGACGGGACCGCGGGCAACGAGCCACAGACCACCGCAAACCTCACCGGTGAAATCCTGGTGCGCGCCCCGCACGTGAAGGATCGCTACGACAGGCTCTGGATCACCGAACGGCTCAGCACCTCGATCCCGGGCTGGCACCGTACCGGGGACGTGGGGCATCTGGATGACGGCGGACGGCTCTGGGTCGAAGGCAGGCTCGGGCACGTGCTGAACACCTCCGCCGGGCCCCGGACCCCTGTCGCCGGCGAGCAGGCGGCGGAATCCGTGCTGGGCGCCGGACGTGCGGCGCTGGTCGGCGTCGGTCCCGCGGGCACCCAGGCCTCCGTGGTGGTCATGGAGACTGTGCCACGCGCCCGCCGCGCGGCTCCGGCACCGGAGGCCCTGGCCCAGGCGGTGCGCGCCGCCGTCGCCGGCACCGGGACCGAGGTCTCCGCGGTGCTGGTGGTTCCCGAATTGCCCACCGACATCCGGCACAATTCCAAGATCGACAGGGCTGCCCTGGCCGCCTGGGCCACCACCACGCTGGCAGGCGGAAGGATCCGCAACCCATGAGCACCGAACCGACCCCGGACGCCGGCCGACGCGTGCTGGTGACAGGTGCCAGCGGGCTGCTCGGCGGGGCCGTGGCATCGCTGCTGCGCACCAAGGGGCACCGGGTACGCACCTTCCAGCGCCGGGCCTCGGCGGGCGCCACCGACGAGGTGCTGGGCTCGCTGACGGATCCTGCCGCGGTGCGCCGGGCCGTTGAGGGCATGGACGCGGTCATCCACCTGGCGGCGAAGGTCTCCTTCACCGGTTCCTGGCACGACTTTGTGGCAACCAACATCACCGGCACCAAGACCCTGCTGGAAGCAGCCCGCGAGGCGGGCGTCAGGGACTTCGTGTTCGTCTCCTCCCCCTCGGTGGCCCACTTCGGCGAACCGCTGGAGGGCGCAGGGGCAGGTGTCGCGGATCCCGACCGCGCCCGCGGGAACTATGCCCGGTCCAAGGCGGCGGCCGAGCTCAGCGCACTGGCACTGGACGCACCGGGCTTCCGGGTCGCTGCCATCAGGCCGCACGTGGTGTGGGGACCGGGCGACACCCAGCTGGTGGAACGCGTGATCGAGCGGGCCGCCGGCGGAAGGCTTCCGCTGCTCGATGGCGGGGCCGCCCTGATCGACACCACCTACATCGACAATGCAGCCGGTGCGATCGTGCGCGGGCTCGAGCGCATGGAACACGCCCACGGACGGGCACTGGTGGTCACCAACGGCGAACCGCGTCCGGTGGGCGAACTCATTGCCGGGATCTGCCGCGCCGGCGGCGTTCCGGCACCGCGGGTGAGCGTCCCGGGCTGGCTGGCCCGTGCCGCGGGCTCTGTCATCGAGCGGGCCTGGAAGGCCGCCGGGGCACGAAACCTGGTTCACGACGAGCCACCCATGACCAGGTTCCTGGCCGAGCAGCTGTCCACCGCGCACTGGTTCGACCAGCGCGAGACCCGCGAGGTGCTGGACTGGGCGCCTGAGGTCGGCATCGACGAGGGCCTGAGGCGCCTTGCCGCCCACTACGGCGGAACCGCTCCCGGGCAGTAGATTCCCCCGCCGGTCTCAGACAGGTTGGCCCTTAGTCGCTTGGCCGGGCGCCCGTCGACGCGTCCCCGCATACCGCCTTCGGGGCATCGGGCGCCGATGCCTTCAGCAGCAGTGCGCTGCCTATCCCCCAGGCCAGACCGGCAACCAGGGCGACAATCGCCGTGGGCCAGCGCATCGGCGCTCCGGCGGAGGAAGCCCTGTCGAGCTGCCCCAGGGTTCCGGCCAGCATCATGCCGGCGGCCACGACCGCGCTGCCGGTGCAAACCCCGAGGAGCAGCGGCCCCGCCTCGGTCTTGCCGCGGCTGGGCGGCAACAGCCCAAGTGTCGCAATCCCGCACAGAACCACGATCGACAGAACACCGCCCCATACGGTCTGCGGCAGGCTCCCGGTTGCATCGGCGGATCCGCCCAGACCCCAGAGGTCGCCCAGCGGATCGGGAAGCCTACCGCGCAACAGCATCAGTCCCCCGACGTGAACGGCCAGGAGGACCACGGCGGTTCCCCAGGACAATTTCAGCAGCAGTTTCCGTGAATGCAATTTCATGCGTGCCCCTCCGAATGGTTCTTCCGGTATCGACTCGGTGAGGTGTCGATTGTCTCATTGTCCCTACACAGCCGCCGTTTCATCCGCCCGCGGCGCGGAACCGGGCATCGGTAGCAAGGACCGAGCACCGTGTCCGGGGAGGCGCAAGCGCCGGGATCCGAACGGCACTCACGGCCACAACGCAAGCGGCCGCCGGCCGCCGGCCGCCCCCAGGTTCCCTGCGCAAAGGCCCAATACCGGCCAATGGTGCGCATTTGCTGGAAGCTCCAAGGCTCACGGGCTATGGTGGCCCCATCGAGACTCCGAAACCGATCCTCGCATTAAGGAGAACCTTTCGATGCAACATGTCCCCGGGACCGACTTCCCGGGCTGGCTTCCCAGCCGGCCCGCAAATCCCCGGCAATCAACCAGGCCTGTACTCATGGTCACCTGGTCAGTCAGGGAAAGCTTCGGCGGGATGACTGCAATGTGCCTCAAGCGTGCCGGAATGTTCCACGAACGCGGCGTTCCCAGCGCCGTGGTGACTTTCGATGCAAACCCCGGGCTTGAAGAACTTCGCACCACACTGGTGGAAACCGGAAGGCTCCAGCCCGAGGTCCCGTTGCTGAACCTTCACGACTTTTATGCCAAGTATTCTCCGGAATTATCCCCTAAGAAGCCCAAGACGTGGGTGCGCTCTCTCGATTGGGTGGAAAGCGGCAGGACCCACAATTCGGGAGACGACTCCCTCTTCTACGTCGATTACCTGATGCCGAACCGGGAGACAGCCGCACTGCGCGAATACCACCGGCGCGACGGCACGGTGTACCTTGTCGATTCAACTCTTCCCGCCGACGTCGATGCGCAGGAGGCCTCGCGCACCTTGAAGCTGGTGGCCCCGGATGGCAGCGTCGCCGCCACACTCGGCAGCCCCGCCAAGCTCTACCGCCGCTTCCTCAGCGATCTGGTGGACCGGTCACCCGCTGATGTCGTCATCGACAGCAAATACTCGGCAGGGTTCCTCTGGGGCTGGAAGCATCCGGCCGCCGTGAAGTTCGTGAACTTCCACAGCACCCACGTGGCTGCCGGGCAGGACCCGCTAACGGGAAAGCTTTCCACCGCCCACCAAAAGATCATCCAAAACCGCGATGCCTGGGACGGAATCACCTTCCTGACAGAATCACAGCGCACAGCTTTCGTGCAGCGCTTCGGGGATACATCCAACACCGTGGTGATCAGCAACCCGGTCGACGGCCCGGCTGCCCTGCCGGCATGTGCTGCCCGCAGACCAAACTCCGTTCTCCACATCGGGCGTTTCACCCAGGGCAAGAACATCGGCGACGTGCTGGAGATCGTCAAGAAGGTCTCTCTGGGAGGAACTCCGGTCCATCTGGATCTCGTGGGTGACGGCGAGCAGCGCCCGGTGTTGGAGGCAAGGGTGCGCGAACTCGGTGCCGAGGATCTGGTGACGTTTCACGGGCACGTCGATGACGTGGACCAACGGCTCGATCGGGCCCGCGTCCTGTTGCTGTGCAGCAAGTTCGAGGGCCAGTCGCTGGCGATCCTCGAGGCCCAGGCGCACGGTTGCGTGCCCGTGGCCTACGACGTTGATTTTGGTCCCCGCGACATGATCGAGAACCCGCGCAATGGATTCCTGGTCCCGTTCGGTGAGCAAGACGCCGCCGTCCGGGCCGTGACCCGCCTGTTGGCGGACGGCTCCCTGTGCGAGGAGATGTCCAGCCAAGCATTCCAAGACGCAAAGAAGTACCGCAGTGACTTGATTTTCGAGCAGTGGATGGAGGCCCTGGAGATGGCCCGAACGAAGAAGGCCGACCGTGACGCCTTGGCCGCAGCCGGGGTGCGGATTGCGGGGATCACGTTCCATCCGGACGGCGCCTTGGACCTGGCGGTGGATGTGGAGGCGGGCGCGGCAAACCTGACCGGACTGTGGCTGGAAAGCAGCCAACGCGGCATCCCGGACACCGGCCGGCGTGAAATCGAGCACCACCGTGAGAGCGACGGGATCTACCATTTCCGGCTGCCTGCCGACCTTCGGGCGCAACAACCTGCCGGGGATGCCTTGGACCTGAACCTTGTCCTTGGCATTGGTTCATTGACCCGCACCATCAGGCTGGGCGCAAGCCCCCGGATGCAGAGCACGCCATACTTCACTGTCTACGGCAACCTAAGCCTGAAGTAAGCGGCCAAAAATTCCTCCTGTTACCCGGATCGCCCGAGATGAGTAACCCGGTGGCAGTGAATCCTCGATGGCGGCGTTGCAGACCTGTTGTTGACCGGAGCATTGACGGATCATGGGGACCATAAAGCCCATCGCCATGGTTTGCACAGTTGGGCGTGACACCGTGTTGAGGCAAGTAACTCGACATGAAGGCCCGGGCGCCGGGCAACGTTCCGACTGCCACGAGAGCAAGGAACTACGAAAGTAGCTGATGCAAATGAAAGACTGGCTGGGCCAACAACTCAAAGCCGCAATAACCTCCAAACCCGGAGTCAAAACGCGTAGATGGCTCGGGATGGGAAGCGCGCAGGTGGCCAACCACGAAATGGATCACATTCCGGTGGCCGGCGACGTGGTGGTCTATTTCAGCGACGTCGTAAACAAGGCCTACCAGCTTGAGCAGTGGTTGCCCACCCTTGAAAAACTCGATGAAACCCGTCGCGTGGTCTTGGTATTTCGCAAGATTCCGACGATGCGCCACTTCCGCAAGTTGACCGACCTCCCCAAGATCTATGTGCGACGCCTTGACGATCTGGTGAATTTCTACGACTTCAACAATTTCAAGCTGTGCCTATACGTCAATAACGGCGTGGCGAATTTCCAGTCGCTGAGCGTGTCAACTCCCGTGCATGTCCACATCAACCACGGCGAAAGCGACAAGCTCTCCATGGTCTCGAACCAAGCCAAGGCGTACGACAGGATCTTTGTGGCGGGCCCCGCGGCAATCGAGCGGCACCGCGCAGTGCTGATGGACTTCGACCTCGACCGGCTGATCAGCATCGGGCGGCCACAGCTGGATACGCATTTTGAATCCGTGCTGCCGGCGTTCCCCGGCCGGACCATCATGTACGCGCCCACATGGGAGGGCGAAAACGACGCAAACAACTACACCTCCATGGATCTCTTCGGCGAGGGAATCATTGAGTCGCTGGTGGCCTTGCCGAATACACGGGTCATCTACAAGCCCCATCCACGGATCACCACGTCCACTACCCCGGCGATCGCCGCTGCCCATGAGCGCATTCGCGGGATCCTCGAGGAGCACAACGCCGCCGGCTCCACTCACCTGACCGCCGAGACCCAGAACATCCTCGCGCTCTTCAACGACGTGGATGCCTTGATCACTGACGTCTCGAGCGTGGGCCTTGACTACCTGTACCTGCACCCTGAGAAACCGCTGATTCTCACCGACCGGCGCGACGACCTCGAGAAACTCAACCGCGAGGTGCCCGTCAGCCGCGCCTGCCCGGTCATCTGTGAAACGACCCGGGAAGAGATTCTTCCCGGCCTGGCGGCTCTGCTCGATTCCTCCGGGACCGAGCAACGACTACACATGCGCAGCTTCTATTTCGGGGATCGCGTGCGGGGATCCTCGACTGGCTCGTTCATTGAGGCGGTGGGCAAGTTGATCGATGAGCGTGCCGTGCTCCTGCGCTACTATGAGTTCCACGGCCAGGGCGTGGATTCGGGGGAAATCGACTAAGCGAACCATGGGGCCGGACTATCCGCCGCCATCCCTTGAAGGGGCTTGGCCGGCATACCCATGACGCACCCACCGGAAGGCAGGCAATGGACTACGCCACGGCTCGGAGATCCCTGCGACGCAGGCTGGCCAAGATCGCGGCTAGGATGCGCCAGCGACGGATCCGGGAAAAGGACACCGGTCCCAGCGCCAGCGCGGACACTGCGCGGGTCGCAGTCATCATCCCGGTGTTCAATTCGATGCCGTACCTGAAGGAACTTCTGGATTCCCTGGAGGCCCAGGACCTGGATCCGAAGCTGTTTGAGGTGGTCGCCGTGGACGACGGTTCCACCGACGGCGGCGGCAAACTACTTGATGCCTACGCCGCAAGGCTGCCCAATATGCGGCTCATCCGCCAGCACAACAGCGGTTGGCCCGGAAAGCCGCGCAACGTCGGAATCGATGCAAGCCGATCCGACTATGTATTCTTCTGCGACTCCGACGACCTGTTGGGCCCGGAGGCGCTGCGCAGGATGATTGAATTCGCCGATGCGCATGAAGTTGATGTGCTGGCACCGAAGCTGGTCGGCATCGGCGGCCGACGCGTTGGTGCGGCGCTTTTTGCCTCCACGGCCATCGATGCCCCGCTCCGAACGATCCTTGCAACCCTCTCCCCGCAGAAAATGATCCGCCGCGAGCTGCTCGAGGAGCACGGACTCCGCTTCCCCGAGGGCCGGGTCAGGCTCGAGGACGGCATGCTGCTCACCCGGTGCTACCTGGTCTCTCGCCGCAATTCGATCCTCGCCGACTACGACTACTACTTCATTCGCACGCGCCAGGTGGGCACCAACATCAGCAGCGGCCGGCCCGAGCCCGAAAGTTTCACGGAGTCGGTGTCAACAATTGCCCGCATCATCAAGGAAGGGCACCCCGATCCCGCGTTTGCGGACCAATTGGTGCTTGACCTATACCGGCGCAAGGCGCTTCGCTTCTATGTCCCCAGGCGCTACCGGGCCATGTCGGCCGACCGGCAACGCCGCTGGGTGACGGCACACGCACAATTCGTGCGGGACCATATCCCCGAAGAACTCGAGGCGGACTTGGGCTTCCCCTTCCTGCAGCGATCCCGGCTGGTGCGGAACGAAAATGCGGCCGGGTTGCTGCAGCTGGCCAAGACCGAGGGACAATTGACTGCGGATTGCCGGGCCACTCCGCCCAACCCCAACGGACTGGAGCTGAGGTTCGGGCTGCAGCCGTCTGCGGAATTCGAGTCGGTACACCTGCTGGTCCAGTCCCGGGGAAGCGGAGCATCTCTGTCCCTTGACCTCCGGCCAGACGGCCAGGAGTACGTCCTGGACCTGCCGGCCCAGAAGTTCGCAGGCTTGGAAAAAGTCGTGGCTGACCTCTTCGTGCAATTGGAAATTGACGGCGTCCAGGGTCCACTGCGGCGCGTGTTGGCCCCTGAGACCGGCATGCCGCTGGAACTGGACGGCACACGTATCTACGCCACGGTCAATGGGAACCTCAGCATCGATCGGCGCCGCTGACCGCAGGCTCGGTCCGCTGTCTGCCTGCCCATTGCCAGCGCGTCGTAGCATGACATTGCCGGCCCGGCACGAACGGCCGCAGCCCAGCTGGTTGGGCTTTCCGTAACTGATCCTGCTTTCGGAGGCGTGCCAAAACAGTTCTTCATTCGGCGCGCATGACGCAAGCGGGTCCTCCCGGCGGGGTTGGCGGTTTGGCACGCAGGTTTTCAGGCCGAAGGACTCGCCGCGGCAGGTGCCAAAGTCCTGTCCACCGATGGTCTGTCGTTGGGTGTGCGCGTTCCTGGATCGGGCGTTCGACTGCCCCGTCGCACCGCAGACCAGCCGTCTCGCACCCGAACCCGGAAACGGGATCCAACCAAGGTCACAACGGCGAAAGCCGCCGGGTACGGCGCGCTCCCCGGGCCGGAAATGCCCAGTTTTGTATACTGGCCATCGCGCTGCCCGAAGAAACGCCCCCAAACCCCCAAAGGACCCCCATGCCGGATTTCCGGTCGCCACTGCCCCGTTTGTTCGCTCTTTCCCTCGCTGCAGCGATGGTCGTTCCCCTTGCGGTGGCCGGTCCGGCCGCGGCAACCCCGGCTACAGACAACGTGGCCGGCACCGCCACGTCCCGCACGCCCGACCAGAAGCCGGCACCGGGATCGGACGCCGCCACGTTGCTCGAATCGGCACTCAAACCGGCCACGAAAGACCTCGCCGTCCCGGAAATCGATCCTGGTGCAGCCACCGTGGCCGCCGAAGAGATCCGTACCGAACTCAAGTCCGGGGACAAAATCACCGGACCCGAGCGCGTCGCGCTGTCCGAGCAGGCACTCACGGCCGTGGGAATCGAGGCCCTTGATGCGCAGCTCGGCCAGGGCCAGCGACGCATCGATGAATCCGGCGACCCGAAGGCCCCGACCCTGGAGGAACTGGAGTCCCTGGCCACCGCCACCGAGGAACTGGCCGAAGCGGCGCCCCAACAGTCCGAGGCCCCAACGCCGGAGCCCGGCCAGTCCGCCCAGACGAGCCCCCCTGCAGCCGCAGGGCCACCTGAACCCGGAACTGCCTTCACGGCCGACACGGCCGCACAGACCACCACCGGGACGGCCTTCGAGGCCACCCTCGCCGGCGTCTCGGTTCCCGCCTCGCTGTAGGACCTGCGCACCTGGCGGCCGCCGGGCGTGCTCGGCATCGACGTCGCCCACCACCAGGGCGACGTGGACTGGTCCTACGCATGGGGCAAGGGTGCGCGATTCGCCTACATCAAGGCAACCCAGTCCTGGCCCACCACACTCTTCAAGGATCCCAAGTTCGCGCAGAACTACACCGGCTCCGCCAACCAGGGATTGATGCGCGGCGCCTACCACTTCGCCATGCCTGCCCACTCCTCCGGTGCCACCCAGGCCCAGCAATTCCTGGCCAACGGCGGCGGCTGGTCCGCCGACGGCAAGACTCTCCCGCCCCTGCTGGACATCGAGTGGAACCCGTATTCCGCCGACACCTACGGCGCGGGCAAGGGCGACGCTTGCTATGGCATGACGCCGACCCAGCTTGTCACCTGGATCAGCGACTTCGGCAACACCATCAAGACGGCGACCGGACGCCTGCCCATGATCTACACGGCCCGGTCCTGGTGGGACGACTGCACCGGCGACTCCACCGCCTTCAAGAGCTGGCCGCTGCACGTCTCGGCGTTTCCCACCGCCGAGGTCCCCAAGAACCCGCGCGAGCTGCCCGAGGGCTGGACGACCTTCAACATCTGGCAGTATGCCTCCAACGCCGATTTGATCGGCTCGGACAAGAACGTGGACGCGGACATCTGGAACGGCGACCTGGCCTCACTGCGCGACTTCGCGCGCAACAGGCGCTCGACCCCGTACCGGTTGATCACCGACTACCTCGGCGACAACGACGAGACGCCCACCCGACTGGCCCCGGTCCGGCTCTACGGGGCGACCCTGTACGACACCCCCGTGTCGATCTCGCGGCGGACCTTCCCGTCCACCACCTCGACCGTGGTGGTCGCCTCCGGAGAGAATTTCCCCGACGCGCTGGCGGGATCCCCGTTGGCCACCTTGAAGAACGCGCCGTTGTTGCTGATCAAGAAGGGGTCGATACCGACCTCGGTCACCGCCGAACTGCAACGTCTGAAGCCCACGAGCATCCTGGTGCTCGGCGGCCCAATCGCCGTCAGCGACGCCACGGTCTCAAAGCTGAAGGCCTTTGGTCCGGTCACCCGGGTCTGGGGCAACTCGCTATATGACACCAGCTCGAAGATCGCCACGAACTGGGCCACCGCACCCACGGTCTTCCTGGCAACCGGTGAACGGTTCGAGGATGCCATGTCGCTGGCCGCGGTGGCCGCAGGGCGCAAGGCACCGATGTTGCTGACCCGGCAGTCCTCCGTCCCGGCCACCACGCTGAACCAGCTCAAGCGGCTGAAGCCGAGCCGCGTGTACCTGGCCGGCGGCCCACTGTCCATCTCCGCCGCGGCCGAGGCGCAGGTGCGCCAGGCGGTCCCGAACGCGACGGTGGTCCGCTACGGGGGCAGGACGCTCTATGACACCAGCGCGATGATAGCCAAGGCGTTCTGGTCCCGCGGCTCGCAGCGCCAGTTCATCGCCACCGGAACCCGCTTCCCCGATGGGCTGACCGGGGCGGTCGCTGCCGGCTACAACGGGGCTCCGTTGCTGCTGGCCACGCAGAGCTGCCTGCCGGCCTCCGTGTCCAACGCCCTGGTCTCGATGAAGGGCTGGACGAACGTGCTGCTCGGCGGGCCGCTGGTGCTGGACTCCACGGTCGCCTACCGATCCGACGGCAAGCCGAACGTCTGCTGACACCGGCCTCCGCCACTGGATGCAAGGAACTGGGAGGCAGTGGGTTTTTGGTCCATGGCCAAGACTTGTTTTCCTCCCCCACCTACGGAAAAAGCCCCAACCGATGGTTGGGGCTTTTTCCGTCGACGCTCAATACTGGAGCTTCCTCTTCTAGACCGCGGCCATGCCGCGTTCTCCGGTTCGGACCCGGATCACTTCCTCGATGTTGGTGACCCAGATCTTCCCGTCCCCGGCACTGCCGGTGTTCGCGGTGGAGATCAGGACGTCAAGGATGTCGTCGCAAGTACTCTCTTCCACCAGGATTTCAAGGCGTACCTTGGGGAGCAGGTCGACCGTGTATTCGGCTCCGCGGTAGACCTGGGTGTGGCCGCGCTGACGGCCGTAGCCGCTGGCCTGGCTGATGGTCATTCCCTGGACTCCGTAGGTTTCAAGCGCTTCGCGGATCTCGTCGGTTTTTTCGGGCCGGATGATGGCTGTCACGAGTTTCATGCTTGGATTCCTTCCTTGACTCGGGCCGCATCCTTGTCGGTTGCGGTGGACTTCAGGTGTGCGGAGGTGGCCGGGTGCGGAACGAAGGTTCCGCCGGTGCCCAGGCCGCCGAACTCGTAGCCGGTTTCGGCGTGCTGCATCAGGTCGATGCCGGCGATTTCCTCTTCGGCGGTGATGCGGAAGCCCATGAACTTGTGGATCGCCAGGCCGATGATGGTGGTCATGATGGCCGTGAAGACCATGACCACGACGCAGGCAACGATTTGGGCCCAGAGTTGGGCGAGTCCGCCGCCGTAGAACAGGCCGCCGCCTTCACCGTCAACGGGAACGGCGATGAAGCCCAGGGCGAGGGTGCCGATGATGCCCGAAACCAGGTGCACGCCGACCACGTCGAGGGAGTCGTCGTAACCCCAGCGGTACTTCAGGCCCACGGCCAGGGCGGAGGCAACGCCCGCGATGAGGCCAAGGCCAATGGCAGCGACCGGGCTGATGTTGGCACAGGCTGGGGTGATGGCAACCAGGCCTGCAACGATGCCGGATGCAGCTCCAAGGGAGGTGCTGTGTCCGTCGCGGATGCGTTCAACCACGAGCCAGCCCAGTAGCGCGGCGGAGGGTGCAGCGAGGGTGTTGATCCAAATCAGGCCAGCCTCTTCGGCGGTGCTTGCCGCGCCGCCGTTGAACCCGAACCAGCCGAACCAGAGCAGTGCGGCACCAAGCATGACGAAGGGGATGTTGTGCGGGCGCTGGCTGGGATCCTTGGCAAAGCCGCGGCGCTTGCCAACGATGAGTGCGAGGATCAGGCCTGCCACACCGGCATTGATGTGGACCACGGTGCCACCGGCGAAGTCAATGGCTTCCCCGACGACCGAGCCGATGGCTCCCTCTTCTCCGAGGATTCCGCCGCCCCAGACCCAAAAGGCAATCGGAGCGTAGACGAGGGTTACCCAAACGGGGACGAAAACCATCCAGGCGCTGAACTTGGCTCGGTCGGCAATGGCGCCCGAAATCAGTGCAACGGTGATGATCGCGAAGGTCGCTCCGTAACCGGCGGCAATGAAGCCATCGGTGCCGAGCATTGATCCCATCCCGAAACCGTCAGCAGGATTTCCAAACAAGCCAGCGACGTTTGCGCCGCCACCCGATATGGAGTTGCCCCAAAGCACCCACACCACTGTCACCAATGCGATGGCCGAAAAGCTCATCATCATCATGTTCAGTACGCTTTTGGCCCGGGTCATTCCACCGTAGAAGAATGCCACTGCCGGGGTCATCAGCAGGACGAGTGCGGCACACACCATCATCCACACTTGAGTCGTTGTTAGCTCCATGTCTAACGCCTCCCTGAATCGTTTGCGAGTGTTTCTCGTCTGATTCAAGAATCCCTTGGCGGTGTTACGCCCAGCACGGCCAACCATTTCGTGGTGGTTACCGAATCGTCCCGCACGTAAAAGGCGGGTGTCACTCATATTTCGGTGTTGTTTCCTAGACCTTGGCGGCATGGCAACGGCGGCCACGAAAATACCGTGGCCGCCGTTGTCAGATCCCTTTTTCCCAAATGTTAAAGACTGGGTACCGCGTCAATGATCTTTTTTTCCAACTGATCCGCGAGCGAACGGGCAAACGTGGCGGTCAGGTGGGATGCATCGAAGTAAGGAACAACGGAACCAATGACTGCGGGACACGTATCTTCGTTACAGAAGTACTCCGTCATGTCTATCGTGCTCACAAAGGGCAAGTTGCTTTCCTGTGCCGCCGTGGCAAGAGGGTCCAAGGACTTCCATGATTTGGGAGTTCCCGAACAATCCTGCATCGGGTCACTGCTGCCTGCCAGGCAATCAGGAACGTTGTCCACCGTGTTGCCCGGGAATGGTGAGTCGCGAAGCACCACGATGGGGGCGTCGGCCGACTCCCAATCCGAAAGATAGCTGGCGTAGCCGGCTTCGGCGGGCTTTTCGGTGTTTTTCAGGTCATATCCCTGCACCGGCAAACCTTGTCGGTTTGAGGTGATGATGAGATCGAACTTCCCTCCCGCCGTTTGTTCCTTGACCCAACGCCCGTACTCGATACAACCATCGGCCTTCTTCTGGGAATCAAGGGCAATCGGGGCATCCGTTGGTGCGCAAATTGATGCAACATAGGTGGTGATGGTCCACCCGCGACGATCAGCAATTTCGGTGAGCGCCGGCAGCCACTGTCCCGCATGTGAATTGCCCGTGAGCGCAACCTGGGTCTTGCCGTCTCCATAGGTACAGACCGGCCGCTCACTAAAGTCCCCGTTGGCCCAGCAATCATCCGCATAGGCCTGGGACTTGTCGTTCTTGGCTGCTGCAGGCGAGGGAACCATCGGGGAGGCGCTCGTATTGGTGCAGGAATTCACCATTGCTGCGGCACCAAAACAGTCAACACCGACCTGTGCCTGTACGCGCTGGATCTCGGTGGCCAGCTTGTCCCCGGTTTCCTCGTTGCTGGAACCGGCGTTGATCATGACGGTTCCGAGGAGACCCAACACCACGGTCCCGACCAACAGGAACCTTCCACCGGTCAGGATCTTGCTGGTGTCCAGGCGGGCACGGAAACGATCTTCCACGTATCGCTTGGAGAGCATCGAAAGGACGATTGTTGCCGCGATGATGGCGGCCTTGTCCAGCAACCCGAGGTCACCGCTGTAGAACGGCAAAAACACGATGAGCGGCCAATGCCACAGGTAGATGGAGTACGAGTGGTCACCCAGGAATCGTGCCACCGGATGGCTCAGCAGGCCATTTGGCGACTGCACATGGGAGGCATTGGCCCAGATGACAAGGGCGGTTCCGATGACCGGCAAGGCTGCTGCATAACCGGGGAACGCGGTGGCACCGCTGAAGGTGACACCGGCATACGCTATCGCCAGCAATCCGGTCCAGGCGAGGATTGCGTTGAACCTCGACCGTTGCAGCGCCAAGGTGGCCGGCGGAATCACCGCGGCCAGTGCACCGATGGCAAGTTCCCATGCACGGGTGAAGGTGGAGAAATACGCGACGCCCGGCTCCGTGACCGTGGACACCGAGGAAAAGACCAAGGACGCGGCAACTATCAAACCAATGCCGGTCGCAACCACCAGCGTGCGGTTCTTGCGCAGCATGACTGCAAGGCCCACCAGCGCGGCGATGACCACCGGCCAGAAAAGGTAGAACTGCTCTTCAACGGACAACGACCAAAAGTGCTGCACCGCCGAGACTGCATTATCCGCCGCAAGATAATCCACGCTGGTTGACGCCAGGCGCCAGTTCTGCACGTAGAAGGTCGAGGCAACGACCTGCGTGGCCCATTCCTTCCACACCGTAACCGGTGCAAACAGTGGAATGGCAGCCAGCGTCACACCCAAGACCAGGAACGAGGCAGGCAGCAGACGCTTGACTCGCCTCATCCAAAAGGTAACCAAATCGGACCACGATTTCGGCGGGCGCTTCATCAAGTGCGAGGTGATCAGGAATCCGGAGATCACGAAGAAGACGTCGACGCCGATGAAGCCACCGGTCAGCCCGTGCGGCCACAAATGATAGACAACGACCAGCGAGACCGCGATCGCGCGGAGTCCCTGGATGTCGCCACGGAAGGCCTTGGGCTTGCCTGGCTTGTTGCTCCCGGGCGACCAGGGCTCCGCACCGTCACCGCGTGGATCGCCAAAATGCCGGCCCTTGACGAGGGCCGTTGCCTGGGTATCTTGAGTCATGTGTCCTTAGTCCAGTAGCGCGTCTACGAACGCCTCGGCATCAAACGGTGCCAGGTCGTCCGGACCCTCGCCCAGGCCAACCAGCTTGACCGGAACACCGAGCTGTCGTTGGATGGCAACAACGATGCCGCCCTTGGCGGTGCCGTCGAGCTTCGTCAAGACGATGCCGGTGACGTTGACGACCTCGGAGAAGACCTTGGCCTGGTTCAGGCCGTTCTGGCCGGTGGTTGCATCGAGGACGAGGAGTACCTCGTCAACGGTTGCCTTCTTTTCAATGACGCGCTTGATCTTGCCTAGCTCGTCCATCAGGCCCACCTTGTTCTGCAGCCGGCCGGCGGTGTCGATCATGACGATGTCGACTTCCTGCTCGATGCCTGCGGTCACCGCCTCGAAGGCAACGGAGGCTGGGTCGGCTCCGTCGATGTCGGACTTGACGGTGGGGACGCCCACGCGGTCGCCCCAGGTGGCCAGCTGCTCGGCGGCGGCTGCGCGGAAGGTATCTGCGGCGCCAAGGAGGACGTCCTTGTTCTCGGCAACCAGCACGCGTGCCATCTTGCCGATCGTGGTGGTCTTGCCGACGCCGTTGACGCCAACCACCATGATCACGTTGGGGCGGTCTGCGTGGCGGACGGGGATGAAGTTGCGGTCCATGGTCGGGTCAACCAGCTTGATGAGCTCCTCACGCAGCATGTCGTGCACGCGCTGGGGGTCTCGGCTGCCTTCAACCTTGACGCGCTCGCGCAGGGCATCCACCAGTTCGAGGGTCGGTTCGGTTCCCAAGTCGGCCAGGAGCAAGGTCTCTTCGATTTCGTCCCAGACGTCTTCATCAATCTTGTCTTGGCTCAACAGGGCCAGCAGGCCCTTGCCCAGGACGTTGTTTGACTTGGTCAGGCGGGCCCGCAGGCGTGCCAGGCGTCCCTGGACGGGCTCGGGGACATCGAAGGGGACGCGGACCTTGACGGCGGTTTCGTCGACAACCTCGGCCTCGGGGACTTCGGGGCTTTCAACCGGCGCCGCCATTTCGGGGGCTTCGGTGGACGGTGCATCCGTGGTGAGCGTGGGCGCTGGGTCGTTGGAGTCACGGGGACCGGTGTACGTTCCCTTGGGTGCCTTGCGGCCCCGGACGAGGAAGAAAGCAGCACCAATACCGATGACGGCAACCACTGCAACGAGGACAATGATCAAGTTAAGTTGTTCTGACACCTTCCTAGCTTCTCACAGACTAAACTTGTCTTACTTATGCCTAAGAATGCCTCGACCTCCAATTTCCCGGAAAAGTCGGTTAATACCGACTCCGGAAAACTGCCGTCGGTACCCCGTGAAATCCGCGTGCTTGTTGCGGCCGCCTTCGTCGTCGCGCTGGGATTCGGGCTCATTGCGCCGATCCTGCCGCAATTTGCCACGAGCTTTAACGTCGGTGTTGCGGCCGCCAGCGTCATCGTCAGCATCTTTGCCTTTGCGCGCCTGATTTTCGCCCCGGTCAGCGGTCGGCTCACCGACTGGCTGGGCGAGCCGACCGTGTATGTCACTGGGGTGCTGATCGTTGCCGCCTCGACAATCCTGTGTGGCTTTGCCCAGTCCTACACCCAGCTGCTCATCTTCCGCGGCCTCGGCGGCCTAGGCTCGACCATGTTCACGGTCTCGGCCATGGCATTGATTGCCCGCATGTCGCCGCCGCAAATCCGAGGCCGCATCGCCGGGTTGTACTCCGGCTCGTTCCTGCTCGGAAATGTAGCAGGGCCGGTGCTAGGGTCCCTGGCCGCGGGCATGGGGTTCCGGATCCCGTTCTTCATTTACGGTGGCGCACTCGTTGTTGCAGCCTCGATTGTCTACTTCTCCCTTTCCCATTCGCGACGGGCAACCGTGAAAAGCGCGACAGAGGAAGCGGCTCCCGCGGTGGATCGCATTCCTTTGTCCGAGGCGTGGGGCGCGGCGTCCTTCAAGGCCGCCTTGGTCTCAGGATTCACCAATGGCTGGATGGCCTTTGGCGTCCGGATGTCCTTGATTCCACTCTTTGCCGTTGCAGCCTTCTCTTCGAAGGGGACGCTGTTGGCGGGTCTGGCGCTGGCAATCTTTGCCGTGGGCAATGGTGCCGCCCTGACCGTCGCGGGGAAGCTCACCGATACCTACGGACGCCGCCTTCCGATCCTTGTGGGATTGGCCATTGCCTCACTCTCCACCGCGGCGATTGGCTGGGTGGATAACATCCCCCTCTTCATCGCCTTGTCGATTATTGGCGGCATCGGAACCGGACTGATGGGCCCGGCCCAGCAGGCAGCCATTGCCGACGTGGTCGGACAGGGCCGCAACGGCGGAAAGGTCATGGCCACCTTCCAGATGGCCACCGACTTCGGTTCCATCATTGGACCGATTCTTGCCGGGTTCATCGCCGACCGGGCCGGCTTTGGGTGGGCCTTCACGGTCAGTGGGGCCCTGGGCCTGCTTGGCGTCATCGCGTGGCTGCCGGTCAAGGAGAAGCGCGAGCCTGCCACCCAGGAATCCGCGGGGCAATAGTCCCGGTCCGGCCTCGTGCCGGATCCCCCTTAACGTACTGTGCCCCTCACCGGTCGTCTCCGGGAGGGGCACACTAGGTTGGTGGCAACCGGAGGTGGTTACCGCAGGGCGGAGATCTCGGCGCGGTACTCGGCGCGCAGCGGGCCCTCGGCGGGAGCCACCGGCAGGGCGTCGCGCAACAGGTCCAAGTCGATGCGCAGTTCAGGAAGGGTGGCGTGGGCGCCGAAGACGGCAAGGTCGGTGGTGGCCAGGTCTTCCTTGGAGATCTGCACGCGGCTGACGGCTTCGCGGTCAAGGCAGGTGAAGAAGTCCTCGAACTTGAAGTCCTTGCCGCCGAGCTGGTGGTCGGTCACGTCCAGCCAGACCCACGGCACCCCGTAGGCCTGGGCCACGATGAGCCCGTGCAGCGAGCTGGAGACCACGGCGCTGGCCCCGGCCAGCTGCTCGACGACAGTCTTGACGTCGCCGCGTACATCGACGAGACGCCCGTCGATTCCCTGCTGGTCGAGCTGCGGCAGGTGCACGTAGTGCGGGACCACCGCAACCTGTCCGTGTGGGGTGCCGGTCGGCCGGATGATGTCGGGCAACAGCAGTGCCGGGTCCCCGTACACCTCCGGGACGTCCCAGCCGAGGGACTCCTGCAGCTCGCGACGGGTGTCCTTGCCTCTCACGGCGTGAATCTTGACACCTTTGAGTGCCGAGCGCACCTCGATCTCCTTGGCGGTCAGCGGCCGCATCAGGCCGCTGCCCCAGACATCGACGTTGTTGCGGGTGACTCTGTGCAGGATCGAGCCGACGCTGTACAGCACCCGGCCGCCGACCCCGGGCCGGTCCGACTGCACGGGCTGGCGCCCGGTGTACGCCTGGACGAGCTGCGGTCCGATCCAGTCACCGAAGTTGAACTTGGCCGAGTACCAGTGCATGGCCACGGTGCTTCCCGGGGCGAAGTCGCCGGCTTCTTCCTGGCGGCGCAGGGCCAGTGCTGTCCCGGCGGCCCGCACGATGGCCTCGGCCAGAAGGCCGCCGGGCACGCCGTGTTCCATTACGTGCATCGGGTTGCCTGCCGCGTCGAAGCCCACGGACACCTTGGTGGTGAACACGTCGTTGAGCCACTTGAGGGCTGCGGCGTTCAGGGCGACGAAACCGACCATGTAGCCGGTGGCGTCCGGTACTGCACGCACCGCGACCGTGGAACCGAGGATCGGCAGCGTCGCCCGCACGGCGTCCTCGCCGGTGGTGAAGCTGGTGAAGAGCCGTTCCGCGTCAGGCCTGTTGGCCAATTCCGATACCAGCAGTCGCATCGTTCCAGCATTCATCAAGATAAGTTCTTTCGCCCGGGGTGTCCGTGGACCGCATCGCGGTCCACGCGTTCAATCGGAAGCCGCCCGCGGCGGCCCCGGGTGACCAGCCTACCAACAGGCCGACGGGGAGCAGGACAGGGAACCGTCAGCCGGCCTTGCGCACATCGATGCTGAAGAACCCGTGCGCCGTGCGGTAATAGCGCACCTTGTTGGAGTCCGTCGCAGGGGTTTCGCCATCCATCGCGACGCGCCGCAGGTCGGTGGCGTCGGTGTTGTAGGAAAGCCACACGTTGCCCAGGCGCTGCAGTGACGCTGCCATCGCGGCACCGTCCAGCTCGGCGTGCAGCAGCCCGTCTTCCCCGCCGGCCTCCAGTGGAACGCCGGTCTTCTGGCCACTGTCGCGATCCTCGATGACCAGTTCGCGCGCCGTGCGGTCCGTCGCGTAGCTTCGCACCTGGATCCGGACCCCGGACCCGGAAGGATCCAGGGTGACCAAATCCGGATTCCGGCCATTGTCGACGTCGGCCTCGGCCAATAGAACCAGCTCGTCTAGCCGCCCTGCGCGGATCGCGGCGACCCGTACCCGATGCACGCCGTCAAACAGGCCCGTGGTGTCCCCCGGCAGGAACCGGTCCAGCAGCTGCGCATGCGCACCCATCCACTGGCCGCGGCCCTCGTCGTCGTAGTCCAGGAACCGCTTGCCCTCGTAGAAACGCAGGCCCTTGCGGATGAACAGGGCGGCCACCAGCTGCCGTGCGCGCTCAGCGTCTGTCACGTGTTCGGTCACGATCCGGGCGATCTCGGTCAGCGAGCCTACATAACCAAGCGGCTCGATGAGCCGGATGCTGATGTTTTGCCCGTCGCTGCGCGAACGTGCCTGGTAGTAGTCGTAGTCGGCGAGGATCGAGATGCGCCCGGCAGCCATGTAAGCCTCGGTGACGGCCATGCCGTCCTCCAGTCGCACCGGCTCCTCCTTGAAGCGGATCCCTTGCTCGAGCATGAGCGAGCGGCGGATGAGCTTGATGGGGTTCAGCGAGCGCAGCGCGACCTCCAACGGGGTGTCCAGCCGCGTGGCCCGGTAGAGACCGGACATGACCTTGCGTCCGCCCAGACCCACCATCTTGGGAATCAGGATGTCCACGTCATGGCGTTGCGCATACTCGGCCATGCGGCGCAGCGCCTCGCGCCCCAACACGTCGTCGCCGTCGCAGAAGAAGACGTAATCACCACGGGCCACATCGACCCCGACGTTGCGCGGCTTGCCCGGCCACCCGCTATTGGCCTGGTGGACCACGCGGAAGTTCGCGTTGCGCTTGGCGTACACGTCCAGGATCTCACCGCTATAGTCGGTCGAGCCGTCATTGACAGCGATGACCTCGAAGCGGTTCTTGTCCATGTCCTGGGCCTCGAGCGAGTTCAGCAACTCGGTCAGGTACGGCATGGTGTTGTAGACCGGGATGATGACGCTGATAACGCAGCTGTCCGTCTCGGCCGGAGCCACGGATTCCGTTGCGGCCGGAGCCACGGAATCGGTCGCCCGGGCCGGAGTGGATGGAGGATCCACCTCGGGGTTCACCATGGCCTTGGTGTCGCTGGCTCTCGACGAATTCCTGCCAAAACCGAACAAGCCCATGCCCACCCTTTAACGTATAAATCGAAGATTGACAAGCATCATATCAGTTCGGCTTCGTGTGCCAGGCGGTCGATGCGCTGGCTAATCACCATGGAAACGCCGTCTCCGCGCATGGTGACCCCGTAAAGCGCATCTGCCACTTCCATGGTGCGCTTTTGGTGCGTGATCACAATCAGCTGGCTCGATTCGCGCAGCTCCTCGAAGATCGTGATCAATCGGCCCAGGTTGGTGTCGTCCAGGGCGGCTTCCACCTCATCCATGACGTAGAAGGGGGAAGGCCGGGCCTTGAAGATGGCCACCAGCAGCGCGACCGCGGTCAGCGACCTCTCGCCGCCGGAGAGCAAGGAAAGGCGCTTGATCTTTTTTCCTGCAGGACGTGCCTCCACCTCGATGCCGGTGGTCAGCATGTTCTCCGGATCGGTGAGGACCAGGCGCCCCTCTCCCCCGGGGAACAGCCGCCCGAACACCCGCTCGAATTGTGCAGCGGTGTCGGTGTAGGCCTCCGTGAAGGCATGTTCAACACGAGCGTCGACGTCCTTGATGATGTCGAGCAGGTCTTTGCGGCTTTTCTTCAGATCCTCGAGCTGCGAGGTCAGGAACTGGTGCCGTTCCTCAAGGGCGGCAAACTCTTCCAACGCCAGCGGGTTCACCCGGCCCAAGGCCGAAAGATCCCGTTCGGCCCGCTTCAGCCGTTTTTCCTGGTCGACCCGGTCGAAGGGAATTCCTTCTGGAATGACATTGCCGTCGCCATCGACTTCCTGGCGGAGGGCTGCCCATTTGTCGTCTTCGGCCGCCTGCTGCGGCACCGGCAGGTGCGGACCGAAGTTCTCAATGAGGTGCTCGCTGGTCAACCCGAGTTCCTCGATGGATCGGTTTTCCAGCGTTTCAATGCGCATGCGCTGTTCGGCCCGCGCCATCTCATCGCGGTGCACCGAGTTGGTCAGTTCCGCCAGCTCATGGCCCAACTTGTCGACACTGCCACGGACTACGGACAGCTCTGCTTCCAGTTCCTCGCGACGTGCCTGGAATTGTTCCCGTTCCCGGTCGGCCAGCTCGATGGAAATGTCCATGAAGGACACAACTCGCTCGACCTTGGCCGAGACCTCGCGGGCCGCAATTGCCTGCTTGCGGCGGATCTCGGCCCGGCGTTGTGCCTCGGCACGGGCGCGGCGTTCGGTCTCCGCCGCGCGCTTCAGCGACTCGACACGGCCACGCAGCCCGTTGGCGCGTTCCTCCGCGCTGCGCAGGGCCAAGCGGGCGTCCAGCTCCTTTTGCCGGGCGGTTGAGGCGGCCGCGGCCAGTTCGTCGCGCCTGTCGGTCTCGGGTTCGTGGTCCTCGGGTGCTTCCTGGGCCATGTCGAGGCGTTCGATGAGCTCGGCGAGCTTCTCCTGCTCCACCTCCAGCTTCTCCTGGGCAACGGCAATCTGCTGTTCGAGGCGCTCGCGTTCCTCATGACCTTGGCGCAGCAGGGATCCCAGCTGTTCCATTCGCTGGGACACGGCCGAGATCCTGGCATCCGAGTCGTGCAATCGGCTCAGTGCCGCGTCGGCCGCCTCCTCGGCGGTCATGAGCCGGGCGGTGAGGTCGGCTGCTTCCAGCCTCAGGGAGGCGAGGCTCGCTTCGACCGCAGCCAGTTCGGCTTCGGTTTCGGTGATCGCAGCATTCTGTTCGATCAACGAAGGGGCTGCGGTGGTGCCGCCGCTTGCAGAACCCGCGGTGAGAATGTCTCCGGCCAATGTCACGGCCCGGGCATTCGCATCCAGGGAGAGGACCTGCCGAGCCTCGGCGAGGTCCGTGGCAACCACCGTGCTGCCCAGCAGATGCGCCAGCGTGCCGCGCAATGCTTCCGGTACGCTGATGACTTCCAGCACGTGCTTCCCGAGGTGCGCCGTGGATTTGTCGTGGGCAGCAGCGTCAAGATTTCCACTGATCAAATGGACTCGTCCGCCGTCGGATTCCCGGAGCCCGCCAAGGATCGCCAGCGCATGGTCCAGTTCCTGGACGGCAATGGCTTCCGCAATCGGACCCAAGGCGGCTGCAACGGCAACTTCAAATCCCGGTTCGACTTCCAGGTGTTGAGAGAGGCGACCCAACAGGCCCTCATGCCCGCCGGCAAGGATGTCTTCCGAGGCATCCTTGCGGACAGCTCCCTCGCGCAAGGCCTCAAGTCTTCCGCGCAGGGAACCCAGCTGTGTTGCAAGTTCTTGTTCGGTCTTGCGCTGGCTATCCATCGTCGCAACCAAGGCCTCGTGGCGGTCGGCAGCATGTTCGTAGGCCGTATCCAGATCTTCCTCGCCATCCTGGACGGAAGCGGCCTGCTGCTCCAGGGCGGCAAACTCGTTGGCGGTGCCTTCGCGGCGTGCCGCCCAGCCCTGAAGGGACTCGCGCAGCCGACCCAGTTCCCCCTCGGCGGCCTCGACCTTGCTGCGCGAGGCGCCCACCTGGCCGGCGAGCCGGGCGAGCCCTTCCCTGCGGTCCGCTGCCACCCGCAATTCGTTGGTCAGGCGCTGCTGCTCGGCATGGGCGGCTGCCTCGGCGTCCGACTTGGCCTCGAGAGCCACTTCAAGCAGGTCTTGGCGCATCTCGAGGTTTTCCTCGAGTTCCTCCAGCTCGTCATGCAGCCGCTCTGCCTGGGCCTCCAGCCGGTCGGGGTCGCGGCTCGGGTCGAATTCAACGGTGTCGGTTCCGAGCAGGCGGGAGCGTTCGGCCGACAGCGCGCCCAGGGACCGGAATCGCTCGCGCGTCGAGGTCAGCCCAAACCAAAGATCCCGCGCCTTGTTCAGGGCCGGGGTGGCGTGTGCCGCGGCCACCTCAAGCTTGGTCAGTTCGGCCCGGGTCTCCTCAAGCCGCCCCTGGACCACGTGCTGGGAAGCCCGCTGTGCCGCCTCGTCCGCAATGTCCTTGTCCAGGGCACTGCGCAGGGTCACCAGGTCATCGGCCATGAGCCTGGATTTGGCGTCCCGTACCTCGAATTGGACGCTCTGCGCGCGGCGGGCGATCTTGGCCTGTTTGCCCAGCGGCGTGAGCTGGCGGCGGATTTCGCTGGTCAGGTCCTCGAGCCGGTTCAGGTTGCCCTGCATGGCGTCGAGCTTTCGTACGGTCTTTTCCTTGCGCCTGCGGTGCTTGAGCACCCCGGCGGCCTCTTCGATGAAGCCGCGGCGGTCCTCGGGTGTGGCGTGCAGGATCCGGTCGAGCTGTCCTTGGCCGACGATCACGTGCATTTCCCGGCCCAGGCCGGAGTCGGAGAGGAGCTCCTGGATGTCCAGGAGCCTGCAGGAATTGCCATTGATGGCGTATTCGGAGCCGCCCGCGCGAAACAACGTCCTGGAGATGGTGACTTCGGCGTATTCGATGGGCAGCGCGCCGTCGCTGTTGTCGATCGTCAGTGAGACGTGGGCGCGGCCAAGCGGGGCGCGGCCGGAGGTGCCCGCGAAGATGACATCTTCCATCTTCCCGCCACGCAGGGTCTTAGCGCCCTGCTCCCCCATGACCCAGGCCAGTGCGTCAACAACGTTTGACTTGCCCGAACCGTTGGGACCGACCACTGCGGTGACACCCGGTTCGAATTCGAAGGTCGTTGCCGAGGCAAACGACTTGAATCCGCGAACGGTGAGTGTTTTCAAATGCACGTGGAAGCGTCCTGGGTTTTTGGTGGCTAAAGTGGTCGGTGGGCTGGCCTCCATCCTATCGAGTCGCCTTGGCTCAATGGCGTAGGTCAAGCCCGGCAGACAGGTATTTTCATCAAGAATGCTAGGAGAAGACCCCTTGAAGAGTCTTTTGGCCATTGATTCATGGCCTTCGACACACGCGGCCTCGGCCGTGGTTGCTGCTGACGGCGCCGTCCTGGGCTCACACGGCGATGCGGATCATCGCTTTGCTCTGGCCTCGGTCACCAAGCTGCTCAGCACCTACGCATTCCTGGTGGCGTTGGAGGAGGGTGCATTCGAGCTGGACACCCCGGCCGGCCCCGAGGGTTCCACTGTCAAACACCTCTTGGCACACACCTCCGGCTACGATTTTGCCGAACGCAAGGTGCGCTTTGCCCCCGGTGACCGGCGGTTGTATTCGAATGTCGGCTTTGAGGTCCTTGCCGAGACCCTGGAGGAGGCCACGGAGATGAGCTTCGCGGACTACCTGGGTGAAGCGGTCCTGCAGCCCCTGGGCATGACATCCACGTCGCTGGATGGCAGTGCTGCCGCGGACGGCGTCTCCACGCTCGGGGATCTCGTGACGTTCGCGACCGAATTACAGAGCCCCACGTTGCTGGACGTGCAAACCCATTCCCAGGCCACGCACGTGGTGTACCCGGATCTCCCCGGGATCCTCCCCGGCTACGGACGTCAAACGAACAACACCTGGGGCCTGGGGTTTGAAATCCGTTCCGAAAAGTCTCCGCACTGGACCGGCCTGCTGAACTCACCGGAGACCTACGGGCACTTTGGCCAGGCGGGCACTTTCCTCTGGGTTGACCCGGTATTGGGTGCCGCGTGCGTGACGCTGACCGACAAGCCCTTTGGCCCATGGGCAGTCGAAACGTGGACGCCGTTCAACGACACGGTGGTTTCGGAGATCCAGGGCCGGTAGCGACTAGGTCCCGCTGGGCCAATCAACTCAGCGGGGCTTGCGCTGGCACCTGGGGCAGCTGTACGAGGAGCGCCCCATGAAGGGATCCCGACGGATCACCGAGACCAGACCTTCCTCGGCGCAGCGGTGGCAGTCCTTGCCTTCGCGGCCATAGGCGTTGAGGGACCTGTCAAAGTACCCGGAGGCACCATTGACGTTCACATAGAGCGCATCGAAGCTGGTGCCGCCGGCATCCAGCGCGCGGCCCATGACATCAACGAGGGCGGCGTGAAGTCGGGCCACGTCCGGGCGCCGGATTGTGGCGGTGGAGCGCAGCCCGTGGAGCTTGGCGGCCCAAAGTGCTTCGTCGGCATAGATGTTACCGACACCTGAAATGACCTGCTGGTCGAGGATGCCACGCTTGAGTTGTGTGTTTTTCTTGCGCAAGGCCAGGTAGAGGGCTGCCGGTGTGGAAGCCGGATCCAGGACGTCTCGGGCAATGTGCGCCGCGGCCGCCGGTATCCAGGGAAGTTCGGCACCTACGCCGCCGGGAAATTGGTCGTCGGTGGGCACCAGGTGCGAGAGAAACATGCCGCCAAAGATTCTTTGGTCAATGAAGCGCAATTGGTTGGGCTTGTTGGCCTCGGGAGAAAGCTCAAGGCGGACCTTTAGGTGCTTCTCATCCGGGGCGGCGGGCTCCTCCACCAACAGCTGTCCACTCATGCCCAAGTGGGCCACCAGTGCGCTCGGCGTGGGCAGTCCGTCCAGGAGCATCCACAGGAACTTCCCGCGGCGCACGGCCGCGCCAATGCGGGTGTGGGCGAGGCTTGCGGCGAAGTCAGCCGGGCCCTCGAGGTGCCGGCGAACCGATCGCGGATCAACGACCTGGACCGATTCGACGGTGCGGCCTACGACCCAGTCGTCCAGGCCTCGTCGAACCACCTCGACTTCCGGCAGTTCAGGCATGGCTTACTTGGCCTTGGACGTGTCGTCCTGCGGGCTAACCATTTTCCAGGTCACCGCCGCTGATTCCTGTTCGGCTTCCTTCTTCGAAGGACCGCTTCCCTGGCCATAGGGGGTGCCGCCAATATGAAGCACGGCCACGTAGGTGCGTGCGTGGTCCGGGCCGGAACCCGTGACGCGGTATTCGATGGTTCCCAGCTTCTTGGCCGCGGCAATCTCCTGGATGGCGGTCTTCCAGTCGGTGCCGGCTCCCAATACGTCCACGTCGTGCAGCAGCGGCAGGATCAGGCGCATGACCATTGCCCGGGCCACTTCAATCCCGTGGTTCAGGAAGGTCGCACCAATAAGGGACTCCATGGTGTCGGCAAGTATGGATGACTTGTCCTTGCCATTTGTCAGGATTTCTCCCTGGCCCAGCAGGATGAATTCGCCCACGCCAAGGGAACGTGCGATGCCCGCCAGGGCACGGGTGCTGACCACGGCTGAACGACGCTTGGCCAGATCGCCTTCGGGCAAGGTCGGGTAATTCTTGTAGAGGTGGTCGGTGACGGCATAGCCGAGGACCGAGTCACCCAGGAATTCCAGGCGTTCGTTGGTGGGGATGCCACCGTGCTCGTAGGCGTAGGAACGGTGTGTGAGTGCAAGACGAAGCGTCTCGGGGTCAATAGTGACCCCGAGACGCTCCAAAAGCTCTTCTGTTGAAGGCATCAGACAGACTTACGCGTCTGCGACCTTGCGACCCTTGTATTCAAGGAACAACTCGGTGCCTGCGGAATCCGTAACGACCTTGGCCTGGTGCGGCAGGCTGTAGGTGACCTGACCGTTTTCCATGGTCTTCACCAGGGTAGGCGCGGTTGCCTTCCACTGGGCGCGACGGGCGCGAGTGTTTGAGCGGGACATCTTCCTCTTCGGGACAGCCACGGCTACTTCTCTTCTCTCTCGACTGAATGTGTACTCTGTGTCGCGTCCTCTGCGACGATGTCGGTCAGCCCGGCAAGCGCTGCCCAACGAGGATCCAAGACCTCATGGTGATGCTCAGGATCCTCATTCAGGCTTTTTCCACATTCGGAGCAAAGCCCTGCACAGTCTTCCCGGCATACCGGTTGGAACGGCAGTGCGGTCACCACTGCATTCCGGAGCACCGGTTCGAGATCGATACGATCATCTACAACCTGGTACTGGTCAAGCTCTTCTTCTTCGGTGAACTCGTGTAAGCCCTCGTAGTAGAAGAGTTCTTGAATGTCGGCATCGAAGTCATACGCGATGGCTTCCAAGCACCGTCCGCATTCACCGTTGATCTCAACAGTGGCGGTTCCGGAAACCAGAATGCCCTCGTGCACGGCTTCGAATCGCAGATCCAGATCAACTTCTGATCCTTCACGGACTCCGATGAGTGCCACACCAATTTCAGCGGGTGCGGCGACCACCTCATCAAGGGTCGTCATGTTTCCTGGGCTTCGCCCAAGATCCTTGGTTAAGAAAACCATGGGCGAACTGCGATCGATGCCGTGTGACGACGAACGATCTGAACGCTTTTCGCTAATGATGACTCCTGTAGAACATAGACCGACATTACATCCTAGCGCGGTTTGCGACGGGAGCCAAAACCACTGCGGATCGAGCGTTGCGTCACAGGCATGCCGCCGAAAATCTCATCGACCACCCTGCCCGCGGATTCACCATCGTCGTGGGGCGCAAATCTTGCGATGAACCCGTCGCTGGGTCCGGATTCCTCAAGCTCACCGTCGAGGGCGCCTCTGAGGGCCCGCCAAAGCTGGTCCTCGTCGGTGACGATGGGTCCCGGGAGTTCTTTCTCGTAGTCCATGTAGAAGCCCCGCAGGTTATCGCGGTAGTTTTCAAGATCGTAGGCGAAAAAGAGGATCGGCCTGCGCAAGAGCGCGAAATCAAAGAAGACGGACGAGTAGTCGGTGATCAGGACATCGCTTGCGAGGTAGAGATCTTGGATCTCGGGGTAGGCCGAAACGTTGACGATCCTCCCCCGAAGTTCCTCGGGAATCTGCAGCCCGGAACTGACCAAGACATGCATCCGCAGCAGCAATACGGTGTCTTCCCCGAAGCGCTCGTTGAATGACTCGAGAGCAAAGGGGAGCTCAAAGGTAAACCGGCCCTTGCCATTGCTGGCATCATCCCGGAACGTGGGCGCGTAGAGTACAACCTTGTGGCCTTCGGGGATCCCCAAGGTGGTCTTGATCTCCCGGGCCCGGACCCCCGCCTCCGGCCGGAGCAAGGGGTCGTTCCGCGGGTACCCGAGTTCCAGAACCGGGCCTTGGTACGCGAAGGCGCTGCGCATCGCCTCCGTTGCGTAGGGGCTTGGAGACAAGAGGTGGGTCCACTGTCCGATGGCGCGCGTGACGCGGTCCAGATAGCCTTCGTCGCGCCCGTGGATGTCGTCAATGTCGTTGAGCATGCGCTTGAGCGGCGTTCCGTGCCAGGTCTGGACATAGACGCCGTTCTTACGCCGCGTCATGTAAGAGGGCAGGTTCTGATTCACCACCCAGTACTTGGCACGGGCCAGGTGCCAGAAGTACGCCGGCGACAGGCGCTTTACCGTGGTTGTGTTCGGATCGGTGAATGCATGCGTTCCGGTGTAGACCCAAACCTTCTTGCGCGGGTCCCCTCGCCGAACCAGTTCCTCATAGATATAGCGCGGAGAGTCCGCATATTGCTTGCCGAGGCCAGATTCGAAGACAACCAGGTCGTTGTCGGCGGGCAATCGGCTGGCAAGGACCTGCATGCGTTTCATCAGCGGAAAATAGAAGCGACTGTTCCGGAAGCGATTCTGTGCACGGTCGATCAATTCGCTGTCGCGCGGGCCCTTGATGTCCACCAGGGGCAGACGCATTTCCCTCACGGCCTCGAAGACCCGGGAGGAATGGGTGCGGTCCCGGGCCACGATGAACTTGGATGCACGGTCGCGATATGTGGTGTCCATCTGCATCTTGCGCCGCACCGACAAAGCCAGGGATTCCATCAATGCCTCCCGGGTGAAGGAAATCCGTCCCGGCAATTCGCGATCAAGGTCGAGGTGCGATCCCATTTTTCCCAGGAACCGGTCACGGTCAAACTGGAAGTAATGGACCGGCTTGTCAAGGAAGCTGAAGTCGAAGCCAACACTTGAGTAGTCGGTGACCATGGCCGCGCTCTGCTTCATCAGGAACTGGACATCGACTTCGCCCTGCTCCACGATTCGCACGGGAGCTCCCGCGAAGAAGGACCGAAGATGCTGCATGTTCGGGTGCAGACAGAAGATCAGTTCCAGCTCGTATTCACGCACCAGCTTGGCCAACTCAGGATCATGCAGGAACTCGTTCCACTGCTGGAAGTAGTCGGACTCGAGGAATGCCTCTTCGTTTTGGAGCCAGTCCCTCCACGTGGGAATGATGAGGACCTGCCGAGGTTCAACCAGAACGTCGGTGTTAAACAACGCGTCAAAGCGGGGCAGGCCGGTCACGACCACTTCGCCGGGCTCGTAGCCGAAGTCCTTGACGATGTAGGACTTTTCACGCTCCGATGAAACGCAGAAAAGGTCCGTCTGGAATCCGGCGGATTTCTTCCCGTAGTTCGGCACCATCCATTTGGTTCCCATGACGCCGTGCTGCAGGAAGACCTTCCCGGCACGGGACTTCGCCAGGAATGATGGATGCCGCGTTGGGTAAAGGTAGTCGGGGTGGTGCGATCCGATGATCCGGTCGGCGGCCAGCGCGATCTCGAAGTGTTCCTTTGACTGGTACCCGATAACGTTTCCGAGCTGACGGACGTTCTCGTACTCGGGCGAGGCCAGGTCAATGACGTAGTAGGCGTCGACCTCGGGATGGTTTTCGCGGACGTACCGGAAGAAGTGGTAGCCGTTGTCCTGGGCCTTGTACGGCAATTCACCGATCAGCCAGACCGGCTTGCGTCCGCGGCCGCCCAGCAGGTGCCTGGAAGGGCTGAAGTCCTTCAGGACCTTGAAGGAAGCTTCGTCAACCACCTCAAGAATCAAGGACGTGGCCTTGCCCTTGAAGGTGTAGTAGGGATTGACGACCAAGGTCTTGCCGTCGCGGGTGAAATCGCCCGCTCGCGTGGTGGCTCGAATGGCATACGGCGTTCTGGCCACGCGCACACGCTTCGGTTCTTCAACGCCCTCGATGGTGAACTCGAGGTGGAGGTCGAAGTTGTCTGCTGTCTCGATAATTTCCCAGTCCACGTCGGCAAGGGCGGCCTCCGCGGCCCACGTGTACCTGCCGAAACCATAACGCTGACGGGATTGTTCCTGCATCAGCCGAAGGTCCACCACGCCGCTGAATTCCTGGCCGCTTCGTCGCCCGAGGACCACCAGGCGGGCGGAAGCGAGGCGCGAACTCCTGCTGTAGGCGATGCCGGAAAGCCGAAGGTTGCCCGCAACGACCGAAATTGCGTCAGTGCGCAACGTGACGCTGTGCCGGATCTCGCGGTTCATGGCAATGACGAGTTCGCCACGCTTGTTGATGTAGGGACGTGCGATTCCGTCGCGCGCTTCGTGTCTCGCGAGAACGCCCAGGTCCGTGTCCGAGGCCCGTCCGACGACGCGGTGGAACCGTACCGGCTCCCCCACCTCGACCGAGCCCTCGTCCACGGACTCATTGACCTCGGCGCGCGTCAGGGTGCCTTCGGTTCCGGCAATCTCGATCGCTGCAACGCCGAGCGGAAGTGCGCCGACTTCGCCTTCATATTCGAGGCACACGCGAACCATGCCCTCGGCGGCCTCGTCGTCCGGTTCGTCCAAGAGCTCAGGGGCCTCTGCATTCCATCGCACGCACAGCAGCTCGAGGTCAATGGCACCGGAAGATGCGAAGGCATCAGGACCCGATTCCTCCAACGAGTCAATTGAGGAGCGTGTGATGACGGTTTTTCCGTAAAGCACACTCAGCCCCAGCGGCTTTTGGCTTGTTACGGCACTGACCTGAAGAAAACGCCCCTCCTGGCTGACCGTGAGGGAGACCGAACCCTTGAGGGTCCGGGTCTTCCGTCGTGCGTCCTTCCGGTGGAGGCCCTTTCCGTACAGGTCCTGGACCATGCTCGCCAAGGTCTTGGGTGTTTGCTTCACAAAGCAACCTTTCAATCTGGAAAATTCTCTGGGGCGGGGATCACGGTGCTCTGCAACCGTCCACGTACTTCGCTGCCAACAGGAGCCGGTTATGCGTGCCGTGCGTCAGTTGGCGGCCATGCGATCCTGGAAGGCTCTGTCATTCGGCCCGGCCTTCGGCATGTTGCCCGGCGACCGATTCAAAGGATGAAGGCCAGGGGAACACATGCTGCAGGAACTCCTGGACCGTCGAGGTGCGATCAACGTGTTGATGCTGGTTGACACTGACTTCATTGAGGCAGAACATCTGGGGACGCTTCTGCAGGAACAGCCTGGCCAGTTTGAGGTGCACATCCTCGGAGGCGAGATCGACGTATCGGTAGTCAATCTCACCGGGGAACGCCATGCCCAGTGCACAGCCGTAGTAATGCGCAAGTGCCGAGGGAATGGACAGGTCAGTCTCGCTTCGAAACCTTGCCCTGGCGGTCTGTCCGGTTTCCACCGGATGCTGCAGCGCGATGGTCCTCAACGTTGATTTGAGTTGGGCATGGGCCACGTGCTTGAACTTGTGGGCCGCTGATTTTCCAAACGCTGCTTCCAACAGCCGGTTGTTGTTCAGGGCAGCGATGTTCACCGGCAGGTTCTGGGTTTCTTCGAGATCGAATCGCCCCTCGGAGAGCGCGAACTTTGGGTAGCCCGTCGGTGTGTAGAAAACCTGCTGTCCCAGCAACCGGCCAAAGAAGACGTCGTCATTGACGTACAGGAAGCGTTCGGCCAGGTTGGGGATCCGGTGAAGTTGGGACTCTATGGCATGGGAGTTGAAGGTCGGGAGCCCGTCTTGGTCCTCAAAGATCTCCCTGTGGTCAATCAGCGAGATCCTCGGATTGGCCACGTTGAGCCATTCGGGGCGCTGTCCCGCCGTCACCACATAGATGTGGTTGACCCAGGGAAGGAACGCTTCGGCAGACCGCAGCGAATAGCGCAGTTCGTCATGCGAGGCGTACCTGGCCTGGTCGTCGGCGGTTGGCAGAAGCTCGCCTGACATCTGCGCCTGGGTTTCGCTTCGACGCTTTTGCCAGGCTTCGTCGGCACCGTCCACCCACGTATAGACGAGGTCTATGGGCTCGGAAATCTCGAGGACGTTCCGCACGGCCGGCGCCTTGCCATCGGGGACCACCAGCAGGCGCACCCCGATTGCTTCGACGAGGTCGTTGCGGCGACCTGTCTGGGCCTTTGTCGCGCAACTCCAGCCGGACACTGCCCCGGGCACCAGTGCATCCTTGGCGATCGGCACGAGGGCAAAGCCCTGGGCCTTCAACCCGGAATACAGCTTTGGTGCTTCACGCTCATCTACGTGGACCCGCGCAGTGTCACCTTGCCATTGGATTTGATATGCGGACCCCACCACGCTTCCTTCGAAGGCAATGGCCTGCAACCGCCTGAGGTCGGCAATCGAAGAAGCCGAAGCCGGAGTCTTGTTGTCAATGAGTTCGATGGCCCGTCGCCAGTAGCCGGGCGGAACCATGGCACCAACGCGGCCTTTCCAACCGGACTCAAGACTCATAGGCACATCCTTCAAGGTATCGCTTTCAACGTGCGCAGGTACGTTTGGCGCCCAACCAGTCTATTCATTTTCGCCGGGGAGTTCCGACATCCGGACGCCAGCGCTCCCCGGGGCGCACATAGGATGGTCTGGTGACCACCTTCGATGTCCTGTTGCGACAGTCCCAACTCATGTCCACGAAACTCCATGCCATGGCTGTGGAGAAAAGGGTCGCCAACGCTCTTCGGAACAACGCTCCCGGACCCACCGAGGCCGTTGATTTCGTGATCTTCTTCGCCGACGGGCCCGGCCAAAGCTACCAGCTGGAACAATGGATCGCCCCCTTCGAGGCCCTTCAGCGCAGCGGGCACGGCGTATGCCTGGTGGTCATGAATGCACTCACCGCCCGCCTCGTGGCCCAGCGGACCGGCCTGCCGATTCTTCTTTCGCGTTCCATGGAGCGCATCGAGGCCACCCTGGCAGTCTGGGGGACGTCCGGTGTTTTCTACGTGAACAACTCACAGGCCAATTTCACCATGCTGCGCATCAGCGGTCCGGCGCATGTGCACCTGAGCCACGGCGAGAGCGAAAAATCGTCGATGGTCTCCAACCAGCTCAAGGCCTATGATTTTGCCTTCATTGCCGGCCAAGCGGCCCGGACCCGAATCCTGGAGAGCATCCCCCGCTTTGATCCGGCCAAACTTGTCGAGATCGGCAGGCCACAGCTCGACGTCGCGGCGGCTGGGCCCGTGGAACCGCATCCCGCCCCGCGCATCAGGGTCCTGTACGCACCGACGTGGGAGGGCGACGGGAAGAACATGGCCTACACGTCCATCACCTCGGTCGGGGCCAGGCTTGTCGAGGCATTGCTGGCCGATGATCGCTTCACCCTGGTGTTTCGGCCACACCCCAAGACGGGCAGCTGGTCGGTAACCGCGCGGCAGGAACTTGCCCGCATTGAAAAGGCCCTCGAAGCCGCCACTAAGGATCAGGGCGCCGGGCACCGTGTCGAGGTGTCGGGCGATTCATCACGAAGCATCATGGACGCGGACGTCGTGGTGTGCGACATCTCGGCCATGGCAATGGATGCCATCGGACTGGACAAGCCGCTGCTGCTGCTGCACAGCACTGACACCCCGATGATCCACGAGCTGGCTCCTGAGCAATCGCTGTCCCTGGAACAGGCCGGCGCGCTGCTGCTCGAGGAACACGGACGGGAATTCCTCAGCACCGTCGCGAGCCTGGCTATGGCCATCCCATCCGAGCAGCAACGCTCGCTGCGCAGCAATGCGTTTGGCGATCCGGCATTGGGCCGGGCCACGGAGCGGTTCATCGCCGCTGCGATCGCCGTCACCGGCGCCGCCGAACGAGCCTAGTCCCCGGCCGGAGGCCGCCGACGCCCGAACGACGCGGTCTACTCCCCCACGCCCGGTCAAGGGCGACCCAGCAGGGATCCTGCTAGGTAATCTTCTCCAAAGCCTTGTCGAAATCCTTTTCCAGGAACGGAGCCAGGGTCTTGGCATAGGTAGCGGTGATATGGGATGCGTCGAAGTATACGACGACCCCTCCGATCACCGCGGGGCAGGTGCCGTCCTGGCAGAAATACCGAGTGGGGTCGATGACCGCGACGTCGTCGTACTCGCCCTGTCTTGCCTCATCCGCCAAGGGATCCATCCACTCCCATCTGTCGGTACTACCCGAACACTCTGCATTGGCGTCCGTTGCCGTGGCAACGCAATCAGGAATGTTCTGCAGCGTTGCGCCGGGGTACGGCGTGTCGCGGATGACCACGATCGGTGTATCGGAGGCGGTCCATTGACCCAGGTAATTCTCGTATCCACCGCGGGCCGGGCCCTCGGTCGTTGCAAAAGAATGCCCAACGACCGGAACCGATTGCCGCTCGGAGGTAACGATGAGATCGAACTGGCCCTGGGCTGTCTGGTCCAGGACCCATTTGCCATAGTCGGCGCAGCCCTGTGATTTGTCTTCGGCGTCGAACTTCAGCGCGGCGGCGGTCGGATTGCACCGCGACACCAGGAAGGTGGTGATGGTCCAGTCCTTTTCCGCAGCCATCTTTTCCAGTGCCGGAAGCCAATGCCCCGCGTGCGAGTTGCCTACCAACGCCACCTGAGTCTTGCCGGTGCCGTAGGTGCAAGTTGGCTTCTTCTCGAACGGTGCATTGGACCAGCATCCATCGACATAGGCGGCAGACTTGTCGGTTTTCGCAAGCGCCGGGGACAGGATGAGCTCCTGGTTCGCCTCGTATTGGCAATCGCCACTTAGGTCCGAGAGCGCCGCCGCGCCGAAGCAGGGAACTCCGCCGTTGAGCGCGGCCTTAAGGGAAACCGATGAGGTCTCCTCCCGCTTTTGGGCTTCTCCTGCGACACCCGCTGCGACCAGCGCGACGGAGGCCGTGGCGACCACAAGGAACCGCAGCGGCGTCACCATGGTCGAGACATCAAGCGTCTTGCGGAATGCGTCCTCGACATACTTCTTGGTGAGCATCGACAGCAGGATGGTTGCCAGGGCCACGGCCACAAGGTCGAATGCGCCCAGGGTGTCGGATACGAACGGCAGAAGGACGAGGATCGGCCAGTGCCACAGGTAGATCGAGTAGGAGTGGGCCCCCAAGAACTGGAAGGGCCTCGAGGCGAGCAATGCGGTTGGCGAGAATCGAGAGCTCGCCGCAGCCCAGATCACCAGCGCCGTCCCCACAACCGGCAGGGCCGCCTGGTAGCCGGGGAACGGCGTGGCCGAGTCGTAAGCGATGCCGGCGCCAATGATCCCGGCAAGGCCGACCCAGGCAATAGCGGCACCGGCCGGCGAGGAACTGAAACGCTGCCGCGGGGCGGGGACCAGCGCCACCACGGCGCCCAGGGCAAGTTCCCAGGCCCGGGTGAAGGTGGAGAAGTAGGCAACCCCGGGATCAACGGAGGTCAGGTAGATCGAATAGGCACAGGAAAGAGCGACAATCAGCGAAACACCAACAAGCACGAATCTCTTGGGTATGAGCTTCTTCCTGACCGCAAACCACCAGAGGGCGGCGATGCACAGAGGCCATACGAGGTAGAACTGTTCCTCGACCGCCAGCGACCAATAATGCTGGACGGCCGTGGGCGCGTTGTCCTCCGCCAAATAGTCCACGCTGGTGGCCAACAGGAACCAGTTCTGCGAGTAGAACGCAGAGGCAATCGCCTGGAACGTGTTGTCCCGCCAAAACGATTCCGGTGTCAGAACCCGAACCGCGATGACGGTAGTGAACAGCACCAGCATTGATGCCGGAATGAGCCGCTTGATGCGGCGCAGCCAGAAGGTCCCGAACTCCTTGGGCCTGCGGGGTGGATGCTTGATCAGGTGGGAGGTGATCAGGTAGCCGGAGATTACGAAGAATACGTCCACACCCACGAAGCCGCCGGTGATGCTCTGCGGCAGCAGGTGGTAGATGACCACGAGTCCAACGGCAATGGCGCGCAGGCCTTGGATGTCGAGCCTGAATTGTGTTCGCGTAATCGAGTTGCTCATGATCTCTCGTTGCCTAATTTTGATTCCTTGCTCTGTTGCGCGGCCATGGCCGCGGTTCTTGGAGTGGACGGCCGATTCGCCGCACGACAAAGCTGCGCTTCATCGTGCCCGGGTCTCGGGATCACTTGGTCTGGCTTCCGCAGGGACACGGTGGGCTGTCTCGACCGTGCCGGGATTCCGGGTGGCGGCCACGCGGATGGCCAGCGTCCACCCTCAGAGATCGCCGGCGGGTACGGGATGGGGGACCTGCGTCGGTCGCGCTCGTGGCACGTCAAATAAGCCCGGAAACACCGAGCTCATGGCGCGAAGGCGAAAATCCCCTAGCTCAGTTCCTTGACGATCTGGCTCAGGCTATCGAGGGTGTCCTTCAGCTTGGCGACGTGGCGTTCGTCGAAGGCGCTGAGCACCCGCTTCAATTCCGTGGTGGAGATGCCCGAGGTGCGCGGAAGGTAGACGACCTCGACCTCGTCGCCAAGGTCGTCGAACTTGCCTTTCCAGTCCTCGCCAATGCCGAAGACATTGACACCATACTTGGCAATGTCCAGGCGCTTCTGCGCCCAGTTGTCTTCCGGGATGGCTTCATCGACGTACTTGATCGCCCTGACGATTTCGATGCGTTGCTCGAAGGGAACAATCGGCTTCTTGCCCTTGATGGCATTGAATTCGTCGGTTGATACGCCGACTATCAATCGGTCGCCTTTTTCCTTGAGGCGCTTGAGGATGTTCAAGTGCCCAATGTGAAAAAGATCAAACGTGCCATAAGTCAGGACTGTTTTTGCCATGTTCAACTCCATTTACTGCTTTGCTGCGCGTGGTGACGCAGGGATCGAAGATCTTAGATTACGGGTGGTCTGCCGGCCAGCATCATTCGCAGGTGGGTGGACCACTTAAGTTTTCGCCGCGGCGTCGAGTACCAGGGGCTTTCCCGCCAGCCGGAGAGCCAGCCGCTGAAGTACTGCCGCACCGCGTTGGGGTTCTTGCGCAGGCGCATGGCTTCCACCAAGGCCCAGCTGGACACGTAGATCCAGCTAAAGGGCCAGCGCAGGTTGCGCTTGGCCAGCCATACGCGGTTGCGGGCATTGAGTCGGTAGAACTCCTCGTGCCGCCGTTGGTCGACCACCGGGTGGCCGATCCTCATGTCACCGGCATACCAGACGTGATGCCCGGTGTCCCAGACGCGCCAGGCAAGCTCAATTCCCTCATGGGCGTACCAGAAACCGCCGGCCCAGCCGCCGGTCTCGTCGAAGATGTGTCGGGGCATCAACAGGCAGGTTTCGCCCACGTGGAAGACGCGGCTAGATTCTCCGGCCGTGCGCTTGTTCAGTCGCGGGATCCATCGAGTGGGGTCGTCGTCGCTTGCCGGGTCGGTGATCCGCGGCTGGAGAAGTCCCATCCGTGGATGGCTTTCGAACCTGGATATTGCCTCTTCGAGGAAGTCCGAGTCCAGGAACCATGAATCGTCATCCAGGAAACACAGGTACTCCCCCTTGGCCAAGGGGACGCCCGCATTGCGGCCGGCCGGGATGCCAAGGTTGTGTTCCAGATAGTGGCCACGCACGCCTGCGGGAAGCCCGACCGGATCCCAGCCGTTGCCCACGACGACCACGTCCAGTTCGACCTCTTGTTGGCCCAGGAGGCTCTTCAAGGCGCGGTTCAGTTCCTGGGGACGATTGCCCATGGTCAGGACCACGACACCGACCGAGGGAAGATTGCCTTCTGGATTGGTCAAGGGATCACCGCAACCGCGATGAGGCCATGGTGGAGACAAAATGCCCGATGTTGACAAGGAACACGGCAGGCAACAGGATCCAGAGCATCCACTTTTCGGCAATGCCCGGAACGCCCACGATGGCGGAGACAATCGACAGCGCCAGGATGAGGAGGCTGAGCTCCACGGCATGGAGCATCTTGTGGAAGGGCAGGAAGCGGGCGGCGGAGCGCAGTTTCCCGACCAGGCTGGTCTGCGACACAGCACGGGCCTCCGCGGTGTCGGGAAGCTTGCCCAGGCCCGCCATGCTGCGGGCGGCGTGGACCATGAGGCTCTGCGAGCGGTTCAACACCAGCAGCACCGAAAGAACGGCGGCGATGAAAAGCGTGGGCCATGCCTGGGCGGCGTCGGCTCCCTGGGTCTGCAACTCGGCGAAGACGCGGTAACCCACGGCAATGGGGATCAAGGCCTCGGTGGTGTGGTGCCCCACCATGTCGATGAAGATGCCGCGCGGCGACTGGGTGCCTCGCCAGCGCGCCACTTCCCCGTCGCTGCAGTCAAAGTAGAGCTGCACCTGGGACAAGACCACTGCCAGCAACGGTCCCCACACACCCGGGATCAGCAGGGCGGCCGACATGAGCCAGCCCGCCAGGATCATGAGTCCGGTGACGCCGTTGGCGCTGATGCGTGTGCGCACCAGGACGGCGGTCAGGTAGATGGAGATGTGGCGCAGGTAGAGCTCCGCGGTCCAGTGCTCGGCGTTGCGCCGGGCCCTGACCTCCGGGGGCTGGCACACCGCGCGCAGCTGCTCGAGCGTCGGGTTGCTGGGGCGGATGGTTTCATTGTTCATGAACGTACCCGCCCCCTGTCCAAGGTGCCCTGGGCGCCACGCACACGTCCCTTGACGAAGCCAATGGCCCACGGGAAGTGGATGGACGGGAAAACTCCGAGCATCAAAAGTTTCTCCTTCAAGGTGGTGCGCTTGCCCGTCAATGTCGCAAAGACCACCAGTCCGGCGTATCCCACCGGTGCAAGCTTCAACAGGTTCAAGACCAAGCGCACGGCACCGGGTGCCTCCGAGGTAAGCCACGGATCGATCAACCAGGCAACGGCACCCAAGGTGGTCCCGACAACCATGAGCGGCGGCAGGTCGTGGCGGATCGATTTTCCGTCCGGATAGCGGCGCGACAACTCGCCCCGCCACACGCCGGAGGCATATGACTGCGCGGCAAGGTCCTTGTAGGTATCGCGGGGGTAGTAGGCGGTCTGGAGTTCGGGGTCGAACCAGACCTTGTGCCCGGCCTGGCGGATGCGCAGGCAGAGTTCCCAGTCCTGGGCGCGGTGCAGCGACTCGTCGTAGTATCCGACCTCGTCGAAAACCTCACGGCGGAAAATGCCCAGGTAGGCCGATTCGGCCGGGCCCTCCGGCGCACCGCTGTGATAGGCGGCGCCACCGAGTCCCCAAGGGGAATGGTAGGCAGCGGCAATCGCACGCTGAAGCGGATTCTTGCCCCGCGCATCCATGAGCCCGCCGACATCGTGGGCACCAACGCGGAACATGGTGTCCACGCCGCGCGCCGTGTAGGTGGGGGCCAATTCGCTGTGGGCATCCACGCGCACCACGATTGGGTATTGCGAGGCCTTGATGGCGAGGTTCAACCCGATGGGCGTGCGCCCCTGCGGATTGTGTACCAACTTGACGCGGTGATCCTCGGCTGCCAGCTCCGCGGCCACTTCATCCGTGGAGTCGATGCTGGGGCCCAGGGCCAGGACAATTTCCTTGTCCCCGGCGTAGTCCTGGCCAAGAACACTGGCCACCGCATCGCGGAGGTACCCGGCCTCGTTGAGAACGGGCATGACATAGGAAACGCCCAAGGCCTGCGCAGCAGTCACTTCTTTTTGGCCTTATAGGCATTGACGACGGTCTTGGCGTCCCCGTCCATCATCAGGACGCCCTTTTCAATCCAGATCACCCGGTTGCAGGTATCAAGGATCGATCCCATCGAGTGGGAAACCAAGAAGATCGTGCCGGCGTTTTCCCGGATCTCGCGGATCTTGGCCTCACTGCGCTTGCGGAAACGGGCGTCGCCGACGGCCAAGGCTTCATCGACGATCAGGATGTCGTGCTGTTTGGAGGCAGCGATGGCGAACTTCAATCGGGCAGACATGCCGGAGCTGTAGGTACGCATGGGAAGGTCAATGAACTCCTCGAGTTCAGCGAACTTGGTGATGTCTTCGCGCATCTCGTTGATTTCCTGGCGGTCGTACCCAAGTGCCAGACCACCAAGCATGATGTTCTTGTCACCGGAAAGATCCGGAATCAGCGCCGCGCCGACGCCCAACATATTCGGGCGTGACGAGGCATAGACGGAACCCTCCGCCGGGCTGGTAAGGCCCGTAATCGTGCGCATGAGCGTCGACTTGCCTGAACCGTTCGAACCGATCACGCCGATCGACTCGTTCTCATAGGCAACGAAGGACACGCCCTTGACCGCGTGGACTTCCCGGATGCCGCGAGTCGATGACTGCAGCAGGCGTTTAGCCCCCGCGGCGCCAACTGACTTGCCACTCGAATAGACCTGGTACTTGACATGGAGGTTATCGACGATGACAACCGGCGTACGCGCCTCGTCCACCGCAACCGCCGCGCTGGCCGGTGGGGCTTCGGGCACCACATCGTACACAGGCTTGGGTTCGAACTTGCCATGCAAGCGTGGGTTGATCAGATCATCAAAATTAGTCAACTCGACCATAACGCTCCTCCGCAGCCCAGAAATAGATGGTGCCGCCAACCAAGGCTGCTACAGCCCAGACAGATAAGACGATCCAATAGAACGGTGGATACTCCACACCGTTCATGATGGAACCACGGGCAATTTGCAGGGCCTGGTAGATCGGATGGAAATCAAACATAAGGACCAGCGCAGGGAATGCATTCAAGATGCGGTCGACCCCAAAAAGCACTCCCGAGGTGTAAAACAGGATTCTGGTGATCAACGGCAGAATCTGCGTGAAGTCGCGTATGTGAACCGTGAGTCGCGCGCAAATCAGTGCCATACCGGTATTGAACATCGTGAATAGGACCAGCAGCGGAATCATCAGGAGCCAGCTCCATTTTGGGGTGGTCCCCAAAATCATGCAGTAAATAAACATGACCCCAAGCATCGGGACCAGCGTCAGGAACTGTTGCATTACGGCTGAGATCGGCAACGTAATACGCGGGAAAGATAGGGACTGCACTAACGAGGCGCTTCCGGTAATCGCCTTTGCACCCGAAGTCAGGGAGCCGGTGAAGAACTCGAATAGGAACACACCGATCACCACGTAGACAGGAAAATCTGCCGGTTTGTTCCCACCTTGAAGGATCCCGAAGATGAACCCGTACATCAGGGCGTTCATGGTCGGCTTGATGACAACCCAAAGCATGCCCAGGCGGTTACGCTGGTTGGTCGCCTGCAGTCGGCTTCTGGCAAGTTCAAACGCGAAGTCACGTCTGGCCCACGCCTGTTTCAGATAGCTCACCAGGTCCGGACGAGCACCAACCCTATTCAGGCCGTACTGCGCCGCATATTCGGCAGCTGTCATAATTCTCGTTACCTCGTTGATCACGGTTTACTCGCCCGCTGTCGCTGACGAACCTAATGAAGTCTAGTAGATACGCATGCCGCTGGCCGGTTTGCATCCGACGACAGGGCAATGTGTGATCTATGTATCAATTGTCACTGGCTCAAATCTGCACTGTTCAAGTAGGTCTTGAAGGTGTCGGTGCGAAGCGCCTTGCCGATGTCGACAAGCGCTTGTTCATCCCGCTCAACAATGGACTGCCCGTCGGGCGAGGTCCCGATACCTGCCGTCGGCAACGTGAACATCTTGATCCCGGACGAGCGCAGGTCCTTCAACTGAAGACCAATCCCCGCAGCGGTGGCAGCATCCAACCCGTCGTCGAGAGCCAGATATGGCGAGACCTTGTCAATGACTTCAAAGACCGTCGCCGGATTGGTCAGTGTGTCCTTGGACAGCAGCTCGTCCATTACCGCCTTGATGAACTTCTGCTGGTTACGCACGCGCTGATAGTCGCCATCAACGAACGGCTTACGTTCGCGGACAAACCTCAATGCCTTGTTGCCTTCGAGAACTATGTCGCCAACCGGGTAGTGATGCTTCTTGCTGTCGGTCGAGTCGAACTCAATGTCGTTGTTCACGGTAACGCCACCCAGTGCCGTGGTCAGGTCCTTGAATCCTTCAAAGTCAACCATCGCTACATGGTCGATCTTGGTATCGAGCATCCCTTCAACGGTCTGAACGACCAGGGGTACACCGCCCAGTGCCATCGCCGAGTTGATCTTGTGGCTGCCATATCCAGGAATGTCCGTGTAGAGGTCGCGCATGATTGACATCACGTAGACGCCCTTCCGGTCCTCCGGGATATGCATCAGCATCATCGAGTCGGACCGCTGGTCGGTTCCGCCGGCCTGAAGCAAGTCCGAGGTCTCGGTGCCATCCGCGCCGTGGTCAACGCCTAACAACAAGAAGTTCAGGGATCCGTCGTCAGGGTTCTTGACCGGACGGTCCTGCTCGTCCGGAAAGGCTTCGCCGATGACTCGGGTCTTCGAATTGAACGTCTCGGCCAGATTAGCTACATACGTACTGGCAACCACCGCTGCCACGAGGACGACCGCAATCGTGCTTAGCAGCACGAAGAGGCCCCTACGTTTCTTGGGCCGAGCGAGGCGACGAGGTACGTATTCGCCTGGGAATTCCTTTTTATTACTCAATCAACGTCTCCATAAGACCAGAACGAGAAGTCTCGGACGACGCGAGGCAAAGTTTCGGTCGACAACTTTCGAACAAACTCAGGCAAGGCTAACTAGCGACCCTGTGAGGATGCTGGGTTAGCCTTGCCGATTACAGAAATTCTAGCGCCCTGCGACGAATTCCTTCAGCCACGGCAGGAGGTCCGGGCCCAGGTCCTCACGTTCGCACGCCAAGGAAATAACGGCCTGGATGTAACTCAGCTTGTCACCGGTGTCATAGCGACGCCCGCGGAAAACAACGGCGTGGACTCCACTGCCCGGGCCATCGGCCGCGGCCAGCGTTTCGAGGGCGTCGGTCAGCTGAATTTCGTTTCCTCGTCCCGGCTTGGTTTCTTCGAGCACCTCGAAGACCCGAGGGTGCAGGACATAACGGCCAATGACTGCCAAATTCGAGGGTGCATCCTCCACTGCCGGCTTTTCCACCAACCCGTTGACCTTGACGTAGCTCTCACCATCAACAGCCGAGACATCTGCACAACCATAGGCACTGATCTGCTCGGGTTCAACTTCCATCACGGCTATGACGGATCCGCCGGTCTTTTCTTGTACGTCAATCATGATCGAGAGCAGTTCATCGCGTTCGTCAATAAGATCGTCACCAAGTAAAACGGCGAACGCCTCGTTACCAACGTGCTGTTTCGCGCAGAGGACCGCGTGGCCCAGACCCTTGGGATCGCGCTGCCGAATGTAATGTATTTCACCAAGATCGGTGGCTTCCTGGACCCGGCGTAGCTTTTCGGTGTCACCCTTGGCCTCGAGCGTGGCCTCCATTGAAGGAACCCGGTCGAAGTGGTCTTCAAGCGCGCGCTTGCTGCGGCCCGTAATCATGAGGACATCGGTGAGCCCGGCCCTCGCGGCTTCGGCCACAACGTACTGGATGGCCGGTTGGTCGACAACCGGCAGCATTTCCTTGGGCATGGCCTTGGTCGCCGGCAAGAATCTAGTTCCCAAACCTGCCGCAGGGATAACGGCCTTAATTACACGCCTACTTTGAGTCATGGCTCGACTTTACGTCATGGAATGCACAAACCTCGAACCCGATTACGACTCCTGCGAGGCACTTCGCAGTCTCTTAAGGACCGTCCGCGGCAGGTAATCCGCAACATCGCCGCCGAGTGACTGGACTTCCTTCAGCAAGGAAGATGACAGGTGCATATAGCGGTTGTCGGCCGCAAGGAATACGGTTTCCACGCCGGTCAGGTGACGGTTCATCACAGCCATCGGGGTTTCGTATTGGTAGTCGACCGTGGAACGCAGGCCCTTGACGATGGCGTCGGCACCATGCAACTTGCAGAAGTCGGCAAGCAGGCCGTCGCCCATGGGTTCGACACTGACTCCCCTCAGTCCCCCGATGGTTTCCCGCACCATTTCCAGACGTTCGTCTGGTTCGAAGCGATACTTCTTGGCATAATTCGTTGACACCGCCACGATGACTTCATCAAAAAGGTTGCTGGCACGGGCAATGATCTCAACATGACCATTATGGATGGGGTCAAAGGACCCTGGGCAGACGGCTCGACGCATACCCTGAAATCTACCAACTCGACTTCGGGCTCGAGGGCTCCGTTCGGGTTGATGACTCAACGTGTCGTATTTCGGCCCGCTAACCCACGAATAACTGGCCCGCGAGATAATGGACCATGTCCACATTCGATTTTCCTTGGCAGCGCATGGCTGCCGGCGCCAATTTGCTTTCCCCCAACGGTGATCTCGGGGTCACCATCTTTGAAGAAATCACCACCCTCGCAGTGAAGCACCAGGCCATCAATTTGGGGCAGGGGTTCCCGGATACCGATGGTCCAAAGGTATATAAGGACATGGCTGCCCAAGGAATATCCGGGGACCTAAACCAATACGCCCCGGGTTCAGGAATCCTTCCCCTGCGCAAGGCAATCGCGGATCACCAGAAGCGTTTCTACGGGCTAGACGTAAATCCGGAAAACGAAGTGGTTGTCACTACGGGTGCCACCGAAGCCATCGCTGCGGCCATACTCGCATTCGTTGGGCCCGGAGACGAGGTCATTACCTTCGAACCGTTCTACGACTCCTATGGGGCAACCATCGGATTGGCCGGCGGCGTCCACAAAACCGTGACCCTGAACGCGCCGGATTTCCAGCCGGATATCAACGACCTGCGCGCTGCATTCAACGAGCGCACGCGCATGATTGTGCTCAACAATCCCCACAACCCGACGGGCACAACCTTTGGCAAAGAAGCGCTTGCTGAAATCGTTGCGTTAGCGACCGAGCATGGCTGCCTCGTCGTCTCCGACGAGGTCTATGAACACCTGACCTTCGGCGTTGCCCACATACCCATTGCCACGCTGCCTGGAGCGTGGGAGCGCACCATCACGATTTCCTCGGTGGGCAAGACCTTTTCGTTTACTGGCTGGAAGGTCGGCTGGGCCACCGGGCCGGCCAACCTCGTGGCGGCCGTACGTACAGTCAAGCAGTTCCTGAGTTACTCCTCCGGCACGGCCTTCCAGCCCGCGGTCGCGGCGGCTTTGGGTTCCGAGACCGGCTTCTTCACCGGCTTTGCCAAGGATCTTGGCAAACGTAGCGAGGTGCTGGCCAAGGGTCTTGAGGCTGCCGGCATGACGGTCTACCGGCCGCGGGGCACCTACTTCATCGTTGCCGACGTTGCCCCCCTTGGTTTTGACAATGCCTTGGATCTGGCCCGCCGGATGCCTGAATTGATAGGCGTCGCCGGCATTCCGTTGTCTGTCTTCTGCCACGCCGAGGGAGCCGAAAGAACACGAAGCTTGATGCGCTTTGCTTTTTGCAAGAAGCCGGAGCTGCTCACGGAAGCAGCCAACCGCCTGTCCCGCCTGTCCGCCAAAGTGGGTGGCTGATCGTGGTGAAACGGGCCAGCCGTTGGCTGAGCAACCTCGGGGCCCACGCCACCTTGGAGGAAGACGCCTTTGTTTCCGGCGCCTGGGTCCTGGCACTGGGAGGCGCCGAGCAATCACATGTGAACGTGGATCACCCTGAGGAAATCTTCTACGAGTATCTTCGGCGACTTGCCAACCATGTGGACGAACACGGGGAGGCCGGAAAGCCGCTGCGGGTCCTCCATCTGGGAGCCGGGGCATTGACCTTGGCACGCTATATCGAGCACAAGCGACCCGGGAGCGTTCAGGTAGCCGTAGACCTTGAGAGGGAATTGCTCGACTTTGTCCTCGACGCACTGCCCATGGGAGATGCCAGGAACCTCAGGACGATTATTGGGGATGCGAGAAACGTGCTGACCCATGAATTGGCCACCGAGCAGTTCGACATCATTGTCCTGGATATCTTTAGTGGCTCCGGTGCACCTGAGCACTTGACAGTCCCCGAATTTTACGCGGAAATGAACGCCCTCTTGCGACCCGACGGTCTCATCTTGGTCAACGTCGGTGATGATCCACCGTTTGCCTTTGCGGACAGCCAAATCGAGGCGATGACTGAAGTCTTTGCCACTGTCATTGCCAGTGCTCCCACCGAAATATTTTCCCGAAAATACCCGGGAAACATGATTCTGGCTGGCACCCAATCACGGCTCGACGTGGCCATGGTGGATCGATTGCGGGCCGCCGGCCCGCACCCGGGAACGGTGCTATTCGGCTCCGAGCTGGACGGGTTCGGCAAACCATAGGCGGGTTTCGCCGTATTTCTTGTCGGCAAACTTCTCCAACCCGTCCGGCCACGTGGGTTCGGCGGAGCGCGAGGATCGTTCGACAACAACAGTCGCCCCAACCTCGAGGACCAGCGCAACCTTTTCCAGGGTTTTGGCCAATTCCTCTTCCGTCAGCGGATAGGGCGGATCCATGAAAACCACGTCCCAGGTCCTTCCGGCGCTGCCGCCTGTGACCGGGGCGAATGAATCAAGGACTGAATCCACCGAGCCACGGCGGACGCTGACCAGTTCGTTGCGCAGCGCCTTGTTGACGAGGCCTGCATTGATCTGGCACACCGAGACGGCCTTGGGGGCAAGTTCCACCAACAGCACCGAGCGCGCTCCGCGACTCGCCGCTTCCAGGCCCAGCGAACCGGCGCCTGCATACAGGTCAAGGACCCGTGCGTTGGCAAGCACGTCATAGCTTTCGAGTCTCGAGAACAAGGCTTCCTTGACCCGGTCGGTGGTCGGCCGAGTGGAGTCCCCAGGAACGCTCTTGAGTGGAATGCCTCCGGCGGCGCCGGCAACGATGCGACTCATTGTGGATCTATCCCCTTTCCAGGAATGCTTGCATGTCTTCGTCTACCCATTCTTCAACGGCCGCTTGCAGCCCGGGATACGACGCCAGTCCGTCTACGCCATCAACAATGTTTTCGGCCGCTTCCCTGGCCCGGGCAATGAGTTTGGCATCCTTCATCACGCGCAAGACCTTCAGCGTGGAGCGGGAACCGGATTGGCTCGCCCCCAGGATGTCGCCTTCCCGGCGTTCGTTGAGATCCGATTCAGCCAGCAGGAATCCATCGGTGGTGGATTCCACTGCTCGCAGCCGCGTCACGGAAGGGTGCTCCGCATCCAGCCAGGTGGCCATCAGGCAGGTACCGGGCAACCCACCACGCCCAATGCGTCCACGCAACTGGTGCAACTGGGATATTCCGAAGTTTTCGGCATCAATGATCACCATCAGTGTGGCGTTGGGTACGTCAACACCAACTTCGATCACCGTGGTTGAGACAAGGATGGAGGCTCGTCCGCTGTCGAAGGCCCTCATGGCCTCCGCCTTTTCCTCGCTGGGCATACGTCCGTGCAAGGCTCGGATCTCCGTGTTGGCGAAGATGTCCATTGACTCTAGCAATTCCATCATCTTTTCAACGGTCATCGTTGCGGGCTTGGCCGCGCCGTCGTTGCCTGCTGCATGGGGGTCGGGTGCGAGGGGCATGGGCAGGAAGTCGTCTTCGACCGTCTTTTCGCTGATGCGGGGGCACACGACATAAACCTGGTGTCCCCTCGCCGCTTCCTCGGCTATCCGGGCAAAGAGCCGCTGCTGCATCGCGGGAAGCTGAAGGGGAACCAGATGCGTTGCAATAGGGGCACGCCCTGGAGGCAGCGTTCTCATGAGGCTTACTTCCAGATCGCCAAAGACGGTCATAGCCACGGTACGTGGAATAGGGGTCGCTGTCATGACGAGCATGTGTGGCGGGGTGTCGGCCTTGGACCGCAAGGCATCGCGCTGTTCGACGCCAAAGCGATGCTGCTCGTCCACCACCACCAGTCCGAGATCCACGAAGGTGACCATGTCGGAAAGAAGGGAGTGTGTCCCCACCAGGATGCCTGTCTCCCCGGAAGCCGCACCCAGAAGCACACGCTTGCGCCCCGAAGCCCCCGCGGAGCCTGTCAATAAATCAACGCGGGTGGCGCGCGGGTCGGATCCAAGTTCGCCACCTGCCCCCAGTGAGCCGAGGAGCTTCTTGATTGACTGGTAGTGCTGTTGGGCCAACACCTCGGTGGGTGCCAGCAGTGCCGTTTGCCCTCCCGAGTCAATGACCTGCAGCATGGCGCGCAATGCCACGAGGGTCTTGCCCGAACCGACCTCGCCTTGCAGCAGGCGGTTCATCGGATGGCCGCGCACCAGGTCCTCGGAGATTTCCATGCCGGCCAACACTTGGCCGTCGGTGAGGGTGAACGGAAGGGTTTTGTCGAATGCCGCCAAGAGTCCGTCGCCGGTGCCGTGACGGGCAATGGCGGGTTGTTGCATGCGGTGGACCCGCCGCTGAGCCAGCGCGAGCTGAAGCAGAAAGGCCTCTTCGAAGGCAAAACGTTTTCTTGCCGCATAGCCTTGGGCAACGGTTTGAGGTCTATGAATATTTTCATAGGCCAGGACCCTGCCCGGAATACGTTGGGATTTCAGGACTGATTCCGGAATGAATTCCTGGAATCCCGGGGCCCCTACGCCTGCCAAGGCGCGTTCCATGACTTCCCGAATCTTCTTGTTGGGAAACTTTGCGGTGGCCGGATATATGGGAATGGGCCGCGGATCGGCTTCCTCCGCAGTGTCGAGCAGTGAATACTCCGGGTGGGTCAGTTCCATGTGGTTGCGGTAGATGGTGACCTTGCCGCTGAACATGGCGGTGGACCCCACCTGCAGGTCCTTCTTCGCTTCATAGCCATTGAAGAAGGTCATCCGAAGCGTCGACTGCTCGGGACCAAGTGAGTCGCTGACAACCACCTCAAGCAGGAACCCCGAGCGTGAATGCATCCGCCGCTGGTTCACCGACATCACTTCGGCAACGATCGTGACGTCCTCCCCGACTGGCAACTCGGAAATCCTGGAGAGCTCCCCGATTTCCATGTAGCGGCGGGGAAAGTGCGAGAGCAGCTGGCCCACCGTGGAATATCCAAACGCCGTTTCCACCTTGCGTGCCGAAGCGGCGCCAAGGACAGTGTCGAGTGGCGTATCGCTGGAGAATTCCGGGCTAGCCGTCATGGGTGCATAGGTCGGTCACCGAAACGTTGACCGGGGCGCCGATGCTTCGAATGACGCTCAAGGCGCTTTCGGCCTCGGGCACATGTACGTGGACACGCCACCGGTAGCCGTCTTCGATGGCGTTGACCGGGCTCATGATGACGGAGTCGCCAATGGTGTCCAATTGTCCCCGCAAGGTTGCTGCACCCAACGCATCCAGGCTGATGGTGCACATGACTTCGACACCGGTGTCGTTGGAAACGTTTTGGTGGATATGCGGGTCTTGGACGTCATAGCCATGAAGTTTGGAGTATTCGTCGGGGTCAATGACCTGTCCCAAGAGGGCGCCACGAAGCTCGTCAAGGATGATCAACGTGCCCACCGCACCGGCATCAACAATATGGGCCTTGTGCAATAACCCGAGCTCGTTCTCCGTGGCAACCACGGCTTGCTTCGCTGCAGCGCACAAGGCGTCGAGCATCTCGACGAGCGCGGCCTTGCTCTCCGGTTCAAAGGCGCTGGCCCGGTGCGTTGCCCGGGCGGTGTTGGCAACGACCTCCATGACCGAGAGCATTGTCCCTGACACCGGGTCGCTGAGCGCAGACCACGCCCTGACCTTGCCGCGTTCCAGGGCAGTGGCCAACACCGGTGCCGTTATCCGCTCCACGCCGCACAGTGGTTCGGCCAGGCCTGCCATGAACACCGCAAGCAACGTACCGGAGTTTCCGCGTGCCGATTCCATCGCAGCACGAGACGCCATGGTGAGAAGCTCACCGATGTTTTCCGTTTCCAGCTTGGAAATGGCGTCGTGGGCGCTGCGTGCGGTGAGGTAGAGGTTGCTGCCGGTGTCCCCGTCAGCAACCGGGAAGATATTGATCGCATTGAGGCGGTCGCTATGGTTTCCCAGGCTCTTGACCATTCGGTCGAGCCACGTTGACATGGCCTTGGAATTGGCGTGGATTTTTTGGTTCATGGTGTGAGTGATCACTTGATCCTTAGAGACCGTTATCCTCTACAAATTGTCCCACCTTGTCCTGCTTCAAGGCCTCGGCGAAATCGGAAATCACGGCCATGTCAGGAATGACGATGGATTGGCCATCTGCGGAGCGTCCGGTTCCGCTATTGGGAAGCGTGAAGAAGGTCATGTCGCTGGAGCGGACATTGGCCATCGAGCTCCCCAAGGTTGCAACCTTCACGGCGTCCAGTGTCTCGTCAACTGCGACGTAGGGAGCGAATTCCTTGACGGTCTCGGAAATCTTTCCCGGATCGGTCAATGTTTCCTTGGACATCAGGGTGCTCATGATGGCCTTGACGAAAAGCTGCTGGTTGCGGACCCGCTGGTAGTCGCCGTCCGTGAACGCGTAACGTTCACGAACGAAGGCCAAGGCCTCTTCGCCGCCCAGGGTTTGCACGCCCTTGGGAAAGACGAACCCGTTCGTGAGATTCTGCTTAAAGGCTATGGGGTTGTTGATTTCCACCCCGCCGAGTGCGTCCGTCAGACCCTTGAATCCCTCAAAGTCAATGGAGGCGACGTGGTCGATGCGCGTGTCCAGCAACCCCTCGAGGGTTTGCACCGTCAGCGCAACTCCGCCGAAGGCAAAAGCAGCATTGATTTTTGCCTTGCCGTGGCCGGGGATATCCAGCCAGGTATCGCGCATGATCGAGGTGACGTACACGCCTTCACGATTGGCCGGAATGTGCACCAACATCATCGTGTCCGAACGGCCACCATTCGGCAGCACGGCAAATTCTTCGTCGCCTTGGTTCGTGGCACGGGTGTCGCTGCCCAGGAGCAGGATGTTCACTGCGTCCTTGGCGGCCTCGGCCTTTTGCGGACGCAGCGTCTCCTCGGGAAATGCATCAGGGAGCTTGGTGGTCCCGCTGTCGAAGCTGCGCGCCAGCGAGAACAGGTATCCTCCGGCCACAATCGCCGCAATCAAGACCAGTCCCACTGCACCCAGAAGTATCACCAGGCCGGTGCGTCTTTTCTTCTTCGGCTTTTCGTACCCGGTGTCCTCAAAGGACCCGTTCAAATGTGTCATTTATGCCTCTCAAGCAAATACTCCTTTACATCCTAGTCATGTCCCACGACCGGTAGGCTGTTTAAGTGCCAAGATTGATTTTTACCAACCCAGATTCCTTGAACTCACAGTCCTTTATCAGGGAAGTACCCCCGCACAAGGCGCGCCGCGTGAAATTCGCCACGACGGTCGCCGCATCCCTGGCGGGCTTGTTAGTCCTCTCGGGCTGCTCCCCGATCGCCAATGTCCAGCCGGCCGATGATGCGGGCAATCCCTTGTGTGCCGAAATGATGGTGGTGCTTCCCCCGGAAATTTCGGAGCAGCAGAAGCGCCAGACCAATAGCCAGGCCACTGCCGTCTGGGGAGACCCTGCACAGTTGGTGCTTCGTTGCGGGGTCACGCCCCCGCCCCCGTCCACCGATCCATGCGTCAGCGTCAACGGTGTTGACTGGCTGGCGAAGGAGGGCGAAGAGTCCTGGACGCTGACCACTTACGGCCGGACCCCGGCCACGGAGTTGGTCTTTGATCCCAACGTGATTCCTTCGAGCACCGTCCTGGCCACACTGTCTTCCGCAGCATCCAAGATCCCGTCGCAGCGGAGTTGTACAACGGTGAGCAAGACCGTGGATGTCCCCTAATCACGGCTACGGAAAACGAATGAGGGGTCCTTCGCCAAGCCAAAGCTCGGTGAAGGACCCCTCATTCGATGCGCGAGACGTTCCTAGCGCAGTCCGGTCTTACGGCTGAGTCCCAAGAGGATCAGTTCATCGATGAGGTCCGCATACTCAAGCCCTGTCTTGGACCACATGTGCGGGTACATGCTTGACGGCGTGAACCCGGGCATGGTGTTGATCTCGTTGATGATCCATTTGCCATCGGGTGTGTAGAAGAAGTCAACGCGTGAGAGTCCTTCGGCATTGACTGCATCAAAGGCTTCGGCAGCCAGTCGGCGCACCTCATCCGTGGCTTCGGAGTCAAGTGCTGCCGGGCAGCTGAGCTGGGCCGCTGCCCCGTCCACGTACTTGGCATCAAAGTCATAGAAGGTGTGGCCGGCATCATCAACAATGATTTCTCCGGGCATGGAAGCACGTGGCGGCAGCGAGCCGCGGCCCTCCAGGACGCCGCATTCGATTTCGCGGCCAACGATGCCCTGTTCCACGATCACCTTGGGATCGTGGATGCGTGCGGCCTCGATGGCAGCCGGGAGCGCGTCCGAGGTGTCCACGCGTGAAATGCCCACGGAGGATCCGGCACGGGCAGGCTTGACGAATAGCGGGTATTGAAGGCCTTCCACCGATTTCAGGCAAGCTGCCTGGTCTCGTTCCCAGTTCTTGTCCGGAATGACAACGTAGGGGCCCACTTCGAATCCGGCGGCCTCGAAGACCACCTTCATGAAGTGCTTGTCCATGCCAATGGCGCTGGCGGCAATGCCGGAACCCACGTACGGGACATCCACCATTTCCAGCATTCCCTGCAACGAGCCGTCCTCGCCGAAGGGGCCATGCAGAAGCGGGAACACCAGGTCGATGTCGCCCAGGCTCCGAACGGCGTGGCTGTCGTTCGAGGCAAGCAGTTCGTGGCTTCCCGGTTCACCGGTAAGGCGTAGGACCTCGGCACCGGCGGTCACCTCGGGTTTCTGGCTGTTGGCCAGAGACCAGGTGGTGACGTCCTGGTCCACCAGGGTCCAGGCACCGTCGCGGGTGATGCCCACGGGGACGACCTCGTACTTCTCTCGATCAATGGCCTCGAGGACGCCTGCAGCGGTGACGCAGCTGACGGGGTGCTCGGAGGAGCGGCCGCCAAAGAGCAGCATGACCCGGGGCTTGTGTGCGTTCACTTGACTCATTTGAGCTCACCTTCAGACTTTAATTGACGCCCCAACAGGCGTGCTCCCATGTTCTCCACGCTCAGCGTGCCTTCCAAAACCATGACAACTGCCTCGGTAATGGGTACTTCAACATTGTGGCGGGTCGCCAAATCCAAAACGGCCCGTCCCGATTTGATGCCCTCGGCCGTCTGTGACATGCGGTCGTTGACCTCGTCAAGATACAGGCCCTGGCCCAGCAGGCGACCCGCGGTGTTGTTGCGGGACAGCGAGGAGGAACAGGTGGCCACGAGGTCCCCAAGGCCGGCAAGGCCGGAAAGGGTTTCATAGCTTCCGCCCAGGGCCAGGGCAAGACGAGTGGTCTCGGCCAGGCCCCGGGTGATGATCGAGGACTTGGTGTTGTCTCCCATGCCCAGGCCGTCGCAGATGCCAACGGCCAAGGCAATGACGTTCTTGGCGATACCGCCGATTTCAACGCCAATGACGTCCGTATTGGTGTAGGGACGGAAGTAGTCCGTTGAGCACAGCGACGCGATCCAGGTGGCCGTGTCAAGATCCGAACTGGCGACCACGGAGGCGGTGGGCTGCTTACGGGCAATTTCCATGGCCAGGTTGGGGCCGGAAAGCACCGCAATGCGTTCGGGGGAAATTTCGACCTCGGCCGCTATCACTTCGCTCATGCGGGCATCGGTGTCCCGTTCAAGACCCTTCATCAGGGACATGAGGACGGCGTTTGGTTCAAGGAAATCCTTGAAGGAATGCAGCTGTTCGCGCAGGCTTTGGGCCGGCACCGCCAGGACCACCAGTTCGGCACCCGAAAGGACCTCGGCGGTGTTCGACGATGAAGTGATGTTGGAGGGCAGCACCGTTTCGCGCAGGTAGCGGGAGTTGGTGTGGCGAGTGTTGATCTCTGCCGCCACCTCGTCGCGGCGTGCCCAGACCATGATCTCGGTCCCGGCCTCGGCACCGGAGTCGGCCAGGACCTTGGCAAAGGTGGTGCCCCAGCTTCCGGCACCCATCACCGCGATTTTCCTTGGAGCGGGCCTCATGATTCGTTTTCCTTCGGTTGCTTCGATGACGAACCGTTCTCAAAATTGCGCCCCTGGGCTGCCTGGCCGTGGTTGGCCGGATCCCACAAGACCGCCGGTGCCTTTTCTCCGCGCAGGACGGCAACGTCATTGGTGATGGCACGCATGATGCGTTCGGTGGCCTCGGTGAGAACCGTCCGCGTCAACGGGATATCCCGCAGGTCATCGAGATCCACGGGGTCACCGGCAATGACCGTCACATGGCGGCGCGGAAAGAGCTTGATCCCCTTGGCATAGCGGGGAAACAAGTCCTGGGCTCCCCAGTGTGCCATGGGAATCACCGGGGCTCCGGTCTGCAGCGCCAACCGGGCTGCACCGGTGTGGCCGCGCATGGGCCACAGGTCCGGGTCCCTGGTCAAGGTGCCCTCGGCGTAAATAATGATGACCCCGTTGGCGTCAAGGACCTCCCGCGCGGTTTTCAGCGACTGGGACGCCCCGGCGGACGTACGGGCAACGGGAACCTGTCCCGTTCGACGCAAGAGGGTGCCGAGCACAGGGACCTTGAACAGGGATTCCTTGGCCAGGTAACGCGGGTAGCGCTTGGAGCTATAGATCGCATGGCCGACAACCAAGGGATCAATTTCGGTCACGTGGTTGGGGCAGAGGATGAACCCGCCGCTGGGCAGCTTGTCGAAGTCCCGCCACGTTCGACCGATCATTAGATTCATGACTGGCCGAACGATTCCGGCCGCTATGGCAAACGCGGTTTTTGTACCGCGAGATTCTTTCATGCAGGTCAGCCTATGCGGATCAGGAGATTTCGTTCATCTCGACGCGCGCACCCAAGTCAGTGAGCTTGTCCATGAACTTCTCGTAGCCCCGGTTGATCAGTTCGATCCCGGTGACGTGGCTGGTGCCTTCGGCGGCAAGGGCGGCAATCAGGTGGGAGAATCCGCCGCGCAGGTCGGGGATGTCAATGTCCGCTCCGGTCAGCGGGGTCGGCCCGGTGATGACGGCGGAGTGTTGGAAGTTGCGCTGGCCGAATCGGCAGGGGATGGCGCCGAGGCATTCGCTGTGCAGCTGGACCTTCGCGCCCATTTCCACCAAGGCGTTGGTGAATCCGAAACGATTCTCATACACGGTCTCGTGGATGATGGAAACGCCGGTGGCCTGGGTAAGTGCCACGACCAGCGGCTGCTGCCAGTCGGTCATGAAACCGGGGTGGACATCCGTTTCAAGGATCAAGGGCTTGAGGTCCCCGCCCGGATGGAAGAAGCGGATTCCGCCGTCAGTGACTTCAAACTCGCCACCAATCTGGCGGTAGGTGTGAAGGAACGCCGTGAGGTCGCGCTGGGCAGCGCCCTCAACGTAAATGTCGCCCTTGGTGACCAAGGCGGCAGAGGCCCAGGACGCGGACTCGTTGCGGTCCGGCAGGGCCTTGTGGTTGTAGCCGCTCAGGCTCTCGACACCGATGATGCGAATGACCCGGTCGCGGCCAACCGTGATAATGGCACCCATTTTTTGGAGCAGGGAGATCAGGTCAAGGATTTCCGGCTCAATGGCAGCGTTCTCGACCTCTGTGGTTCCCTTGGCACGCACGGCGGTCAGCAGCACCTGTTCGGTGGCGCCAACGCTCGGGTACGGAAGGGAGATCTTGGCACCGGTCAGGCCGTGGGGTGCACGGATGCTGGTGCCCAGGGGGCCGGCCTTGTCGATTACGGCACCGAAGTGGCGCAGCACGTCCAGGTGGAAATCAATCGGTCGGTCACCGATCTTGCAGCCGCCAAGGTTCGGAATCAGGGCCTCGCCGAGGCTGTGGAGCAGCGGGCCGCAGAAGAGGATGGGGATGCGCGAGTCGCCGGCGTGGGTGTCGATCTCGTTGCTGGTGGCGGTCTTGGTACCACTGGGGTCCATGGTCAAATCGCCGGTGGCCTCGTCCTTGGTGACGGTGACGCCGTGGATCTTCAGGAGGCTAGTGACAACGGCCACGTCCTTGATTTCAGGAACATTGCGCAAGACAGAGGGCGAATCCCCCAAGAGAGCAGCAACCATGGCCTTGGGAACCAGGTTCTTGGCACCCCTGACGGTCACTTTTCCCTTGAGTGGCACGCCACCATGAATCGTTAGGACTTTCGCCATGAACTTGAGTACCTCACCAAAATTGTTAGGCCTTCGAAACCGAAGGAAAGACTTAGCAAGCATACAGCCCCCGACATTGTCGGGGGCCGCATGGATAATGTAACGCTGGTCGCGCCGCCAGGAACCCTGCCTGCTTTTTTCCCGGGAATCCGGGAGTGATCAGCGACTACGGACGGCCCCGTTCCAACGTTAAGCGGTCAGCTAAGGCCTAGGAATAGCGGGCCGGAAGCGTGGTCGGCTTGAAGGCCGGACGCTCGGATTCAAAGGCCGTAATCTCATCCTCGTGCTGGAGCGTCAGGCCGATGTCATCCAGGCCCTCCATGAGCCGCCAGCGGGTGTAGTCATCAATCTCGAACGGGGCAATGATGGAACCGCACGTGACGCTGCGGGCCTCGAGGTCCACGGTGACTTCCGTCCCCGGGTGGTTCTCGATTTCCTTCCAGATCAGCTCAATGTCACTCTGTGCCACCTCGGCGGCAACCAGTCCCTGCTTGCCCGAGTTGCCGCGGAAGATATCGGCAAAGCGCGAGGAAAGGACGGCCTTGAAACCATAATCCTTCAGCGCCCAAACGGCGTGTTCGCGCGAGGAACCCGTTCCGAAGTCGGGACCCGCCACCAGGACGGAGCCCGTGGTGAATGGTTCCTGGTTCAGAATGAAGTTTTGGTCCTTGCGCCAGCCGGCAAAGAGGGCATCCTCGAACCCGGTGCGGGTAATGCGCTTGAGGTAGACGGCCGGGATGATCTGGTCCGTGTCCACATTGCTTTGGCGCAGCGGGACGCCGATTCCGGTATGGGTGGTGATTTTCTCCATGATGAATCCTTAGGCTACTTTTGCGGCGGAGGAAGGGGCATCCAGATCGGACACCGAGGACAGGGTCCCGCGGATCGCCGTCGCGGCGGCGACGATCGGGGAGACCAGGTGGGTGCGTCCGCCCTTGCCCTGGCGCCCCTCGAAGTTGCGGTTCGAGGTGGAGGCGCAGCGTTCGCCCTCGGCGAGCTGGTCCGGGTTCATGCCCAGGCACATGGAGCACCCGGCAAATCGCCATTCCGCACCGAATTCCTTGAAGATCTTGTCTAAGCCCTCGGCCTCGGCCTCGAGGCGGACGCGTGCCGATCCCGGGACCACGATCATTCGGATGTCGGGGTCCTTTTCCTGCCCCTGGATGATGCTTGCGGCGGCGCGCAGGTCTTCCATGCGGCTATTGGTGCAGGAACCCAGGAAGACCGTGTCCACGCGGATCTCCTTCATGGGGGTCCCGGCCACCAGCCCCATGTAGTCAAGTGCTCGCTCGCACGCGGCGCGTGCATTTTCGTCCTCGAAGTCCTCGGGTGCCGGAACCTTGTCGGAAAGCGAAACGCCCTGGCCGGGGTTGGTGCCCCAGGTGACGAAAGGCTCCAATTCATTGGCATCGAGGAACACCTCGGCGTCAAAACCTGCGCCCTCGTCGGTGGCAAGCGTGTCCCATTCGGCCACGGCAGCATCCCAGTTGGCACCCTGCGGCGCGTGCGGACGGCCATTGATGTATTCGTAGGTGATGGCATCCGGGGCAATCATGCCGGCGCGGGCGCCGGCTTCGATCGACATGTTGCAGATGGTCATGCGGGCATCCATGGACAGCGCACGGATGGCCGAGCCGCGGTATTCCAGGACGTAGCCCTGGCCTCCGCCGGTGCCGATCTTGGCAATGACCGCCAGGATGATGTCCTTTGCCGTCACGCCCGGCTTCAGCGTTCCCTCGACATTGATGGCCATGGTCTTGAACGGCTTCAAGGAAAGCGACTGGGTCGCCATGACGTGTTCGACCTCGGAGGTGCCAATGCCGAATGCAAGGGCGCCGAAGGCTCCATGGGTCGAGGTGTGGGAATCGCCGCAGACCACGGTCATGCCCGGCTGGGTCAGGCCCAGCTGGGGGCCTACCACGTGGACGATCCCCTGTTCCTTGTCACCCAGCGAGTGCAGGCGGACTCCGAACTCGGCACAGTTCTTGCGCAGGGTCTCGATCTGCATGCGGCTGGTCAGATCCGCAATCGGCTTGTCGATTTCCAGCGTCGGGGTGTTGTGGTCCTCGGTGGCAATCGTCAGGTCCGGCCGGCGCAGCGGGCGCCCGGTCAGGCGAAGGCCCTCGAAGGCCTGCGGCGACGTCACCTCGTGGATCAGGTGCAGGTCGATATAGATCAGGTCTGGCTGGCGCGCGCCGCCTGCTCCCTCACCCTTTCGAACGACGTGTGCGTTCCATACTTTTTCGGCCAGCGTCTGTGCTGCCTGGTGTGCGGCCATAACCGACTCCCTCGCTTGATAAAAGTCCTATGTCTCAACTGTTCCACCCGCGCACACGTAATATCCAGTAAGCAGATTTGCATCTCAAATAGTGAGATAGCAATATCAAACTATGGACACATCAAGTGGCGTTGGCGTCATCGACAAAGCGGCCCTCATCCTCAATGCCCTTGAGGCCGGACCCACTTCCCTGGCCCAGCTGGTCTCCCTGACAAAGATCTCACGGCCCACCGTGCACCGCCTGGCCCAAGCACTCGTGCACCACCGGCTCGTGGGCAAGGACATCCATGGGCGCTTCGTCCTCGGCGGGCGCCTGGTGGAACTTGCTTCGGCGGCCGGCGAGGACCGACTGATTGCCGCGGCCGGCCCGCTGCTGATCCAATTGCGCGATTCCACTGGCGAAAGCACCCAGGTGTTCCGTCGGCAGGGCGACTACCGTGTCTGTGTGGCCTCGGCCGAGCGCCCCGTGGGTTTGAGGGACACCATCCCCGTGGGAACCCAGCTATCCATGAAGGCCGGCTCCGCCGCACAGGTCCTGCTGGCGTGGGAGGACCACGAGCGACTGCTGGATGGGCTGCACGGCGCGCGTTTCACGCCCACCATTCTGGCTGGAGTCAGGCGGCGAGGCTGGGCCCAAAGCCTGGGCGAGCGCGAACCGGGTGTTGCCTCGGTCTCGGCTCCAGTGCGCGGCCCCTCCGGACGTGTCATCGCTGCAGTGTCGATGTCGGGCCCCATTGAACGCCTCTCGCGTCAGCCGGGCAAGGCGCACCAGGAAGTCGTCGTCCAGACCGCCAATGCCTTGAGCGAAGCCTTGAGGAAAACCGGGGACTAGAAGGAAGGCGATTCTCCATGTGTGGTTCCGGTCGCACTGCTCAGTTGGACCTCGTTGTGAAGAATCGGGGAATCGCTTCCCCTAGCCTTCGAAGTGGTCAAACCCCTTGTCTGTCTGAGGCATCTTGCCATCCAAGAGAATTCCAGAACGCGGCTTGCCGCCAACGGGCTCCTTGACCATGCCGACGGCGCGGAAACCCTCCGGCAGGTCATCCGCGCTCGGGAATGTGGCCAACAGCCCGTGGTCTTCCCCGCCGCCGAGAACCCACTCCAAGGGATCTTTCCGCAGCCTTGCAGCAGCCGGGGACAGACGTTGCGCGTCTGCTTCCATGGTCCGGCTGTCAAAATCAATGACAACCCCACTGGAAATCGCCATGCGGCGACCGTCCTTGAGCAGCCCGTCGGAGAGGTCCATCATGGCCGTGGCCCCGGCGCGGGCGGCCCCGGGTCCGGCCGCCAGCGGCGGGGCGGGACGCCGCTGGCCGAAGACCAGGACCTGCTCGTCCGCGGTCCACCCCAGATGTGAAATCGATGAATCCAAGAGCGCCAGACCCGCAGCTGCCACGCCCAGGGCTCCGCTCACAGCGACCACGTCACCCGGCCTTGCCCCGCTGCGAAGGACTGGATGGTCGGTGGCAAGTGTTCCGGTGACTGCCGCAGTGATGGACACCTCGCTCCCCCGGCCCAGGTCTCCCCCGCATATGGCACAGAAGGTGGCGCCCAGTTCGCGGACCGCGGCACTAAAACCATCCGCCAAGTCTTCCACCCACGAAATCGGGGTGGTGTGCGGCAGCGTCAGCGAAATCACCGCGGACGTCGCGATGGCACCCATGGCGTTGATGTCGGAGAGGTTCTGGGCGGCAGACTTCCACCCGACGTCAAAGCCGCTGCTTTGAAATCCGCTTGGCCAGCGCAACCTGAAGTCCTGGTTCTCCACGAGCGTGTCCACGGTGATCACGAACTTGCCGCCGGGGGCGGCAATCAAGGCAGCATCATCTCCCGGGCCGAGCAAGGCCGAGGCGCCCTGGAGGCGCGGCAATATCCTGGCCAGGAGCCCGCTTTCGCCAAGATTTCCTACGGTCAAAAGATCAGCTGCGGGCACGTTGCAAGGCTCCAATGAAAAGGTTGTGTCTGGTTATTTCCGCACCCACCGGTTCAATGACCGATCGCTCCGCCACTGCGCCGATCGAGGCATGTAGCGCACGTTTGGCCTTGCGGGCGCGCCCGGCGGCCCCGATACGGGCGATGAGTCCTGTGACAATCCCCAGAACGATTCCCAATAATATGCCAATGACGAGCATTAGTGTGGGGACCGGGAAGCCTTCGACCTTGGGAGCTTCGGGCAAGGTGAATTGCAGGTATTGGGCACCGAACAAGGTACCCAGCCAGAGTGCCCCGGCAAGGGCGGCGACCAACGATATCCACTGGATGACGGAGACCACCGGCCACCACCAGGCCCCGGTTGTTGCACCGATATTCGTGTTGGCGATGGCTTGGTCCAACTCGTCGGGGAGCTTCGCCCCGCCGGCGCGCGCCGCCCGCCGAATCGATCCCTGCCAGGTTTCGGGCGCTCCGGCGCTTGCCTCATCTGCGTAGCGCCTGACCGCGGAATCGGCTTGGGCCTTTTGCGCTGCACCGGGGGCCGGCAGGGAGGTTCGGTTGAGCTTCGGGTTGACATCCGTGCTCTTGAGATTGAGCCGGCGCAACGGGTCGGGGCGTACCTTGGCCAACCAACGGGTCAGCGGCCAGCCCGTTTTCCTGTGGGCATCCAGCCGGTAGGAAGTGCGCACGGCACCCACCACGGTATCCACGCCCGCGGCCGCGGCAAGCTCCCCGGTCAGCGCCTTCTTGGCAGGCGCCCCGGGCAACCTGAGTTCCTCTTCCCGTGATCCCTCCGCCATCCGTCCCGCGATGGTTGCCACGTCGGCCGTGAGTCGGTTGGTGGCAGCACCGCGCTGGGTTACGACCCGCGCAATCTCCTGGCGCAGTGAGTCCAGGCCTTCGCCGGTCATCGCTGAGACGCCAAGTATTCTTGGGCTGGCCAAGCCGTCTGCCAGCAGGATGGAACGCAACGAATCCATGACGGGTTCACGCTGGTTCTCCCTGAGCTTGTCGATCTGGTTCAGGACCACCAAGGTAACCGAGCCGTGGGTTGCCAGCGGCCTGATGAAGTCATGGTGGACGGCGGCGTCCGCATACTTTTGGGGATCCAGGACCCAAATCAAGACGTCCACCTGGCCAGCCAGCTTGGTCGCGATCTCGCGATTTGCCGCGACCGTGGAATCGAAGTCCGGAAGGTCCAAAAGGATCAGTCCGCTGGCTTCCTTTTCCGATCCAAAGAATCCCTTTTTTTCCAGACGCAAGGGGGCGTCAAGGACGTGACGTTGCTGCACGCCCAACCAATCGAGCAACGGGTCCGAGCCGGCCCGTCCCCAGATTCCTGCCAGGGGTTGGCTGGTCGTCGGCCGGGTTGCCGCGGTTCGCGCGAGGTCTTGGCCCACCACCGCATTGAACAGGGAGGACTTTCCGCTGCCTGTCGCACCAAAAAAGCCGACCACTGTGTGCTCCGCCGAGAGCGTCCTGCGGGTCGAGGAGCGTTCAAGGATCTGCCACGAAGCTTCACTCACCGCCGGGTCAATGCGGTCGGCGCCCAGCTCGGTGGCTTCCTTGAGTGCTTCGAGCCTAAGTTCAAGCGGGCTCACGGTTGTGGTTTGACGGCGGCGGCTCATGCACCTTGCTCCCGGGCCAGTCGGCGTATGGCTGCCGAATTCTGTTTCATGCGGTTTGCGTCCTGTGCGGTGGGAATGTTTTCGAGTCGAGAGGTGAAACGCTGCTTTTCCGTCTCCAGGAGATCCGTGCACCGGGCTGCCAGGGAATCCTTCGCATGCTTGGTGAGCCTGCGGACCGCGTCCTCGCCAAAGATTGCCTCGAGCAATTTTTGGCCGACCACGGCGGAGCCGCCGGCGATTCCGACTTCAAGCCCCGTCAATCCGGCGGTAGAGGCAAAGACAACCACCATCAGGGCCACGGCGACGCCATTGACGCCAAAGGAGACCATGCGTGCGGTCATGCGTTTGTTCGCTCCTTCGGTACGGATGATGTCCATCAGATCACCCTGCCAGGCACGGACCTGCTCCGCGACTTGGTCGGAGAATCCGGGAGACAGGGAACCAAGGTTGGCGGGACCCACCAATGCCTTGCCCGCGGGGTCTGCGCGCCATCTTTCCTCGGTGGTTTCGCTGGCCTTTGCGGCCTGGTCCACCACCACCGCGTGCAGGCCGCTCTCGATGGCCTCCTCCACCTGGCCCACAGGCTTGGGCTTGCCGGTAAAGAAGGCACCGATCCTGTCGCGCAGGCGGCCAATGCCGGATTCCAGTGAGCGGAAGAATTCCCCGGTGCCGACAAAGTCTTGCCAACGTGCCAGGACCTCGCCTCGCAGGAGGGTTCCGTCCTGCACGCTGGCCAGGATTCCGGCATGGGCCTGCTCAAAGGCCTCATCGGCGTATTGGGCCAGCCGGGTTCCACTGGTCCCTTGCTCCCCCATGGCCGAGGCAATGCCATCGCTGCGATCCGCGAGCTGGCCAAGCACCCCCGCCAGGGTTTGGCGGGCAATCGCGGCCCGCGATTCGGCATTGGCAGCCAACCCGCCCAGCCAGGCCTTAAGCGGTGCAACGGCGGTTGCCGGCAACATGTCCATTTCGTCAAGGTCCACTTCGGGAACCACAAAGAGTTCGGCGCCGCCCAGCCCTTCGCGTTGGAGCATGCCCCGCAGGTCGGTGGCTATCTCGTCCTCGACTCCCGGTGGTACGCGGTCCAAGACCACTGCCACGGTGATGTTGCGTCCCGCGGCCTCGGAGAGCAGTTTCCAGGGAACTGCGTCCGCGTATCGATTGGCGGTGGTGACAAAGATCCAGAGATCGGCCGCGGCCAGCAGCTGGCCGGCCAGACGGCGATTTTCATCCGAGATGGAATCCACGTCCGGTGCGTCCAGGATGGCCATGCCACGGGGAACCGCGTCATCCTGCAACAGGATGATCGATTCTGTCACGGCGGCATCCGGTGTGGCACCGACCTGCGCCGCGGGAATCGCTTGGTTCCGACGGACGGCGGTTCCGGTGATGCGCCGCAGGCCCGGGAGGATCCTGTCGTTCTCCAGCCATGCCCGATCCAGTTCGTGGTGCAGGAGGATGGGTTGGCGGGTGGTGGGCCGGATGGCGCCGACGCGGGTGACGGGGTGGCCGACGATTGCGTTGACCAGGGTGGACTTCCCAGCCCCGGTCGAGCCGCCCACCACGGCCAGCAGCGGCGCGTCCAGGCTGCGGTAACGCGGCAGGATGTAGTCGTCGAGTTGTTCCACGGCGGTCCGGGCGTTTTCGCGTGCTTGGGCGACGCCGGCGATATCCAACGGCAGGATGCTGCCCGAAAGATCCGTGCGGACGTCGGTGAGCAGGTTGATGGCTTCCATGTCGGCCGGTACGGCCGAGAGTGGTGGCGAACCTTTGGGTTCAGCGCCATTGCTAGTAGTCACCACTACATCATGCCAAAGACTTTGGCTTTTTATTCGCAAGCTTGCCCAAGATCTCAAGGGCGAATTGAAAAATGGCCGTTAACGACAAATGGCTCCAAACTAGGTTTGGAACCATTTGTGTTGGTGACCCCAGCGGGATTCGAACCCGCGTTACCGCCGTGAGAGGGCAGCGTACTAGGCCGCTATACGATGGGGCCGCATAGCTGCAACGTTTTAGGACTGTTACCGTCCGATTCAATTGAATCGTGACCCCAGCGGGATTCGAACCCGCGTTACCGCCGTGAGAGGGCAGCGTACTAGGCCGCTATACGATGGGGCCGTATGCTTTGCGTGGAGGACTTTCGCCCTCCACGCAAACCGGTCCTCGCTTTCGCGAAGACCGTGACGCTGGGGTACCAGGACTCGAACCTAGAATGTTGGTACCAGAAACCAGTGTGTTGCCAATTACACCATACCCCACAGCGTTGATTTGCTCTCCGGCTTTCTTTTCGAAAGCTTTCGTGCGCCTCAGCACGAGAAATAACTATACCGGCGGATCTGCATAAAGTACAAATCGGGGGTTCACTAGGTTCCTAGCGGGACAAAAACCCCGGGTTTCCGGCGATTATTGCGGCCAATGAGCCAAGATTTTGCAATATTTCAGCCGACACGGTTTTGTGATCTGGCGCACGATCCAAAAGGATTCCTTGCAGCCCCGCGTCCTTGGCACCCTGGACATCATTGACCGGGTTGTCCCCCACGTAGAGGGTGGCGCCAAGGGTGGTGCCAAGCAGCCGGCAGCCGGCATGGAAGGGGCGCGAATCCGGCTTCGGCGCACCCGCGGTATCCGAACCCACGAGCACCGAGATCCGGCCAAGGCCCGAAAGCTGCAACTTTTTGCGTTGGTAACTCTCCACGTTGTTGCTGACCGCCCCGTAAGGAATGGACATGGCATCAAGTGCGTCAAGGCAGTCGTGGACGTCGGGGAAAGGCGCCCACATGCCTTGCACCACCTCTTCGTAGCGGGCGCTCCACACTCCAAGCGCCTCTGCCGGCGGTGCTTCCAATCCAACGAGCCCGTAGGCACGCCGGATTCGTTCGGCACGTTGGCCCAGGAATGTCAGCTCCCCCGCCATATAGCGCTCGTACGCGCCGGCACCGTCATCTGCATAGTCCCGGGCCACGTGTTCACGCATGGTTGCGGGAACGTCACCGAAGTCCTCGGCCGTGAGGTGGTGAAAGCCCTTCATGGAGGCGGAGTTCAGATCCACCAGGGTGTCATCAATATCAAACAGAACGCCCTCAACCCGGGCCACGGAAGATGCTCCGTGCGTTGGGTTGAGGGCGCTGGTCGCGTTGTCCACGATTCTGGTTTGCTCCTGGTTACCGGGTGGCCCGGAAGGCGCGCACGCGGTTCAGCGAGGATTCCTTGCCCAGGATCACCATGGACTCGAACAACGGCGGGGAGATCCGCTTGCCTGACACCGCGGTGCGGATCGGGCCGAACGCATGGCGCGGCTTGATGCCGAGCCCCTCAACCAATGAGGACTTCAAGACGTCCTGGATGGTCTCGGCATCCCACTGGTTCGCTGCCTCGAGCGCGGCGAGGCCGGCATCAAGGACCTCGGCGGTGTTCTCCGGCAGGCCCTTCAAGGCATCGGCGGCCGGCTCAATGGCCGAGTCCTCGGTGAACAGGAACTCGAGCATTTCCGGCGCCTCGCCCAGCAGCGTGATCCGTTCCTGGACCAGCGGGGCGGCCTCGGTAAGGATCTCGTTCTGGCGCTCGGTCAGCTGCTCCCCCACTAGGCCGTGGGCCCGGAGATACGGGACCAGCCGTTCGCGGAAGTCCGCGGCATCCAGCATGCGAACGTGGGTGCCGTTGATGGCCTCGGCCTTCTTGATGTCAAAGCGTGCCGGGTTGGAAAGCACGTTGTGGACGTCAAATGCCTCGATGAGCTGGTCCCGGGTGAAGATGTCTTCATCGGCGCTGAGTGACCAGCCGAGCAGGGACAGGTAGTTCAGCAGGCCCTCGGGAATGAATCCACGGTCCCGGTGAAGGAAGAGGCTCGATTCGGGGTCGCGCTTCGATAGCTTCTTGTTTCCCTGGCCCATCACATAAGGCAAGTGACCAAAGAGAGGCATGTACTGGGCTACATCGATATCGATCAACGCACGGTACAAGGCAATCTGGCGGGGGGTCGAGGAGAGCAGGTCCTCGCCGCGCAGCACGTGGGTGATCCCCATCAGCGCATCATCGACGGGGTTCACCAGCGTGTAGAGCGGCTGGCCGTTGGCGCGCACCACCACGAAGTCTGGCACGGTGCCGGCCTTGAAGGTGATTTCCCCGCGGACCAGGTCGGTGAAGGTCAGGTCCTCATCCGGCATGCGCACGCGGAGCACCGGCTCACGGCCTTCGGCGCGGTAGGCGGCGATCTGCTCTTCACTGAGGTCACGGTCATAGCCGTCATAGCCCAGCTTCGGGTCCCGGCCGGCAGCCTTGTGGCGGTCTTCGACTTCTTCGGGGGTGGAGAAGGATTCGTAGACGTGCCCGCCGGCACGGAGCTTGGCGATGACGTCCTGGTAGATGTCGCCGCGCTGGGACTGGCGGTACGGTTCGTGCGGTCCGCCGACGTTGACACCCTCATCCCAGGTGATCCCGAGCCAGTCCAAGGCGTCAAGCAATTGGTGGTAGCTTTCCTCGGAGTCGCGCTTGGCGTCGGTGTCTTCAATGCGGAAGATCATCTTTCCGCCGGTGTGGCGCGCATAGGCCCAGTTGAACAGGGCGGTGCGAATCAGGCCTACGTGCGGTGTGCCGGTCGGAGACGGGCAGAAGCGTACGCGGACGGGGGTTTCATCGGTCACGGTGGGAATGAGGGATACATCAGTCATGATGTGACCATTCTATGTCCCCGCACCTGATCAACCGGCAAGCGCGTTGCCGTCGCGCGCGGTCGGAGCTGGTTAAGCGCCATTGGCCCCGGATACCGGGGCCAATCGCAATGAAAAAGAAGAGACCAGTGATCTAGCGGCGGAAGGTGTTGCTCAGGGTTCCGATTCCCTCGATCTCGACCTCCACGCGCTGCCCCTCGGTCACCAGACCGACTCCCGCCGGGGTGCCGGTGAGGATCACATCACCCGGAAGCAAAGTGAAGGCCGCCGATGCATAGGCAACCAGGTCGTTGATGCCCCAGGCCATTTCGGAGGTGTTGCCGTCCTGGACGACGGTTCCATCGAGGCGGGTGGTCAGTTGGGTGTCCTCGTGGTCCAATTCTGTCTGGATCCATGGTCCCAGCGGGCAAGAACCGTCCCAGCCCTTGGCACGGGCCCACTGGCCATCGGTCCTCTGCGCGTCACGTGCGGTGAGGTCATTGGCGATCGTGTAGCCGAAGATCACGTCCTGGGCTTTCTCTGCCGGGACGTCCTTGCAGATCCTTCCAATGACAACGGCAAGCTCGCCCTCGTAGGAAATTTCCTCGGAGAAGCTCGGCAAGGTGATTGGGTCACCGGATCCGACGACTGCCGTGTTGGGCTTCAGGAACATCAAGGGCTCCGCCGGCACCTCATTGCCCAGTTCGGCTGCGTGGTCGGCGTAAGTACGTCCGAAGCACACCACCTTGGAGCGGGGAATGATCGGGGCAAGCAACCGGACATCCTCAAGCTTGTGCTTGACGCCGGTTGGCTTGATTCCTTGGAAGAAGGGGTCACCGGAAATGACGATGACCTCGTCATCTTCCACGACGCCGTACATGGGGTCACTGTCAACGACAAAACGAGCAATACGCATGGTTTATAGCTTAGTGGCTTCGTTGGATCCGGCTGCGCGTTTCGGCTTCGGCCCCTTGCCCACTTCTTCCTCGGATTGTTCTTCGGCCTGCGGCCGTACTGGGTCCGTGTCCGGATATCCGGTGGGGTTGGATGATTGCCACCGCCACATGTCCTCGACCATCTGCTCAAGGCCGCGCTCGGCCTTCCAGCCAATTTCCTCGCGGGCCAACGCCGGATCCGCGTAGCTCGCAGCCACATCACCCGGGCGGCGGTCCACGATCTCATAGGGGATCTGGCGCTCGGAGGTTCGGGCGAAGGCCTGGATGACCTCGAGCACCGAGGAGCCATGTCCCGTGCCCAGGTTCCAGGCATGCAATCCCCCATGGTCCTGCAGGTATACAAGTGCGGCCAGGTGCCCGGCGCCGAGATCCACGACATGGATGTAGTCGCGCACCCCGGTCCCGTCGGGCGTCGCGTAGTCCCCGCCGAACACCTTGACTTGCTCACGAATTCCCACCGCCACCTGCGCAATGTACGGCATCAGGTTGTTGGGGATGCCCCGCGGGTCCTCGCCAATCCGGCCGGACTCATGGGATCCCACCGGGTTGAAATAGCGAAGCTTCGCAATGGACCACCGTGGGTCGGAGGCCGCGAGATCGTCCAGCATGCCCTCAATGTGGAGCTTGGTCCGGCCGTAGGGGTTGGTGGCCGACAATGCCGTCGATTCGGTGATCGGGAGTTCAAGGGTTTCCCCGTACACCGTCGCCGAGGAGCTGAAGACCAAGGTCCGAACGCCTCGGGCTTCCATGGCCTCGAGCAGGTTCAGCGTCCCGGTGACGTTGTTGCGGTAATACTTCAGTGGTTGGGAAACGGATTCTCCCACCGCCTTGAGCCCCGCAAAGTGGATGACCGCTTCGGGCCTGGCCGCCTCGAACACTTCCTGCAATCGGTGCTCGTCCAGCAAGTCACCGACATGCAATTGTGCATTATGGCCAGTGAGTTCCGCGACCCGGAGCAGGGCCTCGGGCGAGGAATTGCTTAGGTTGTCGAATACGTGGACCTCGTGGCCCTCTTCCAAGAGAAGCAAGACCGTGTGGGATCCAATGTAGCCGGCACCGCCGGTGACCAGAATGCGCATGCAATCCATTCTATGGAACGGAGCGCCGTACATGCGTCTCAAACAGCGATGGGGTGGGTTTCTTTTCGAATCCCACCCCATCGCAAACGTTTCTCGCTTACGCGAGTCGTTCCAGCCAACCGTGGCGATCCTCGACAACACCGGTTTGAATACCGAGCAGTTCTTCGCGCAGTGCCATGGTCACTTCGCCCGCAGGCGCTTCCGGGTCGCCGATGTGTTCGTCGCCGTTCTTCAGCACCCCAATCGGGGTGATGACGGCGGCGGTGCCGCAAGCAAAGACTTCCTGGATGTCCCCATTGGCTATGCCCTGGCGCCATTCACCCAACGTAATGGTGCGTTCTTCAACTTCAAGCCCGCGGTCAATGGCCAGCTGAATGATCGAGGAGCGGGTGATACCTTCAAGGATGGTTCCGGTCAGGCGCGGGGTGACAAGCTTGCCGCCCTTCATGACAAAGAAGACATTCATGCCACCGAGCTCTTCCACAGCCTCGTCGTTGAACGGATCGAGGAAGAGAACCTGCTTGCAGCCGTTTTGTTCGGCCTCCAGCTGCGCAACCAGGGAAGCAGCGTAGTTGCCGCCGCACTTGGCCGCACCGGTGCCACCGCGGCCGGCGCGCGCGTAGTTGTGCGACACCCAGATACCCACCGGCTTCAGTTCTCCGCCGAAGTAATTGCCGGCAGGGGACGCGATGACACGGTAGGAAACCTTGCGAGCCGCACGAACGCCCAGGAAGGCTTCCGTGGCAATCATGAAGGGACGGAGGTAGAGCGCCTCACCGTCACCGCTTGGGACCCACTGGACATCCGCCTTCACCAGGCAGCGCAGCGACTCAACGAACGCTTCCTCGTCCAGTTGCGGAAGAGCCAAACGTTCGGCGGATCGATTCAGTCGGGCGGCGTTTGCGTGCGGACGGAACGTCCAGACACTTCCATCCTCATGGCGATAGGCCTTCAGGCCTTCGAAGATTTCCTGGCCGTAGTGCAGGACCGACGCCGCCGGATCCATGGCAATGGGACCGTAGGGTTCAATGCGCGCGTTACTCCAGGTTCCCTCCGGGCCTTCGCCATCGGCCGCCCAGTCGACGACTGCGGTGTGGTCAGTGAAGAAATCCCCAAAACCTGGGTTGGCCAAAATGCTGGCGCGTTCCTGATCGCTTTTACGGTGAGTTGAGAGATCTTCAATGAATTCCATGATGCCGTCAGGCTTCCTCTTCGACAGGGTGTTGCGGTGGCAAGCGAGCAAGGGCTTGCCACCCTAAGAATTGGTTCCTAAATGAACCTAGGCACCAGCTTAAGCCAGAGCGGCAACGATTGCATCGCCGATCTCCGTGGTGCTACGTGGATCGGTCATTTCATCGCGCGAAGCAATGTCGCTTTCCACCGCCACTTCAACCCGTCGGGCCGCCTCCGGCAGGCCGACATGGTCAAGCAAGAGTGCCACCGAAAGGATTGCCGCAGTCGGGTCCGCCTTTTGCTGACCGGCAATATCCGGGGCCGAACCGTGAACCGGTTCAAACATTGAAGGTGCGGTGCGGTCCATGTTGATGTTCCCGGAAGCCGCCAGGCCAATGCCACCGGTGATGGCGCCTGCCTGGTCGGTGAGGATGTCACCGAAGAGGTTGTCGGTGACGATGACATCAAAACGGGAGGGATTGGTCGTCATGAAGATCGTCGCAGCATCCACGTGCAGGTAGTCGTGGGTGACATCCGGGAACTCGACTGCCACTGCCTCGACGGCCCGGCGCCACAGGTGGCCGGCGAAAACCAGCACGTTGTGCTTGTGGACCAAGGTCACATGCTTGCGGGTTCGTTCGTTGGCACGGCGGAAGGCGTCGCGTACAACTCGCTCGACACCGTGGGCAGTATTGATGGAAACTTCGGTGGCGATTTCATGGGGAGTACCCACGCGCAGCGCTCCGCCGTTTCCGACATAGGGGCCCTCAGTGCCTTCGCGGACCACGATGAAGTCAATTTCACCGGGGTTTGCCAGCGGGCTCGGGACACCCGGGTAGAGCTTGGAGGGGCGCAGGTTCACGAAATGGTCGAGGCTGAAGCGCAGCTTCAGGAGCATTTCGCGCTCGATCAGTCCCGACGGAATGCGGGTGTCCCCCGGCGCCGCACCGACGGCGCCGAAAAGGATCGCGTCATGGCCGCGGAGCGCGGTGAGCGTCTCCTCCGGAAGGGTCTCCCCCGTCTCCAGCCAGTGCTCTGCACCGAGCTTGTAGTCGGTCAGTACCAATTGCACGTTCGATTCTTCGGTTGCCTTCTTCAGGACCTTTACGGCCTCGGCAATTACTTCAGGACCAATGCCATCACCTGGAATGACGGCAATATTCAAGGATTCGCTCATGACACATGAGTTTATCGACTCGTATCATTATGTGAGCAACCCGTCTCATATTGTGAACGATTCGATCGCCCTGCCAGATCTCATGCCTTGGCATGATGTTTGCACTGGGTCCGCACCGTAGGCTACTCATGGAAGAAACAGTCCCGTTGCCAACGCAGGAATCAATGACGCCACACCGCACCATAGATAAGTGGATTCGCGAGAATCCAAACAAGGTCGATCTCATTCTCGGTCTCGGGATTTGGCTCGTCTTCGGACTCTTTGCCGGAATCATGTTGGGGGTTTCAGGAAACGGCTGGACGCAAGCCTTCCTGGGTTCGGTTCAAACGCTTCCACTCATCTGGCGGCGGCGACGGCCCGGACTGGCCGCAGGATTCATTGTCCTCGCGCATCTCATCCAGATTGCCCTCACAAGCGAATTATTGCCTTCCCAGATTGCCGTACCAATTACGGTCTTTTCATTGGCGGCATACGGCAAACGTTGGCAATCCTTCGCGGGGCTTGGCGCGGGTTTCCTTGGCGCCGTGCTCGCCAGCGTTCGCATAGGTGCTTGGGCCGGCGGCAACTCGTCTGAAGGCACGGTGCGCAATTTCATCGGTCTTGGACTCTTGGTGTTGGTGGCGTGGACTTTTGGGGATTTGGCCCGGACCCGGCGGCTTGCCTTGCAAACACTTGAGGACCGCGCGCGGAGGCTCGAAATTGAACGGGAGCAGGAACGCGCGTTGGCTGCCGCCGATGAACGCAGCCATATCGCCCGCGAGATGCACGACATTGTTGCCCATTCCCTGTCGGTCATCATCACGCAATCCGACGGGGCCCGATATGCCAGTGAACACGACCCGGAGATTGCCCGAGAAACCCTTGCCACCATTTCCCGGACGGGGCGCAGCTCGCTGCGAGAGATGCGCCGGCTGTTGGGCGTGCTGCGCAGCGACGATGAGGCTTCCACGCGGCCGCTCCCGACGCTCTTGGATGTTCCCGCGCTACTGGACGCCACGCGCATGAGCGGCCTGGCAATCAACTTTACGCAGGAAGGGTCCGCCCGACGTGAACTTCCTGCCGGGGCCGAGCTCACTGCGTACAGGGCCCTGCAGGAGGCTCTGACCAATGTGCTCAAGCATGCTGGGCCCGAAGCCGTGGCCAGCATGAGGCTGGGCTGGGGCAACCGCGGACTGCAGCTTATCGTTTCTGACAATGGTCGAGGCGCCGGGGTCCTCGGCAACTCCGAATCGGGCCAGGGCCTACGGGGCATGGCCGAACGAGTTGCCCTCTACGATGGTCAAGTTGAAGCAGGACCCAGGGCCGGCGGCGGCTTCCACGTTGCCGTATTCATCCCCTACACCGAGGACTAAAAATCTTGCCCAAAGAAAATCCCATCCGAGTCGCCCTCGTCGATGACCAGCTACTGGTTCGAAGTGGTTTCAGGATGCTTATCAATTCCCAGGCGGACCTCCATGTGGTGGCCGAAGCATCCAATGGGCGTGAGGCCATCACTTCCCATGCATTGGCAACAGCCGATGTAATTCTCATGGACGTTCGCATGCCCGAAATGAATGGGATTGAGACCACCGAGCATTTGCTTTCGAAGCAATCCACGGTTGCTCCCGGCCCCAGGGTCATTGTCTTGACCACGTTCGACCTTGATGAATACGCGATGGCTGCCATTCAGGCCGGTGCCAGCGGTTTCCTGCTCAAGGATGCCCCGCCGGAAGAACTTCTGGAATCGATCCGCACCGTCCACCGAGGGGACGCCGTCATCGCACCGTCCACCACACGGCGGCTCCTTGACCACGTTGCGCCGATGCTTCGACGCTCCATGCTTCCGGACGGTGTCCATGTCAAGGCCGTGCAGTCATTGACACGTCGAGAACGCGAAGTTTTCGAGCTCATTGCCAACGGACGCTCCAATCCGGAAATTGCGGCGGGGCTGTTCCTTTCCGAAGCAACGGTCAAGACACACGTGGGACATATCCTTGCCAAGCTCAATGCCCGAGATCGCGTGCAAGCGGTGGTCATTGCTTACGAGACCGGAATAGTCACGCCATAGTTTTCACTCATGACTGATGAAACGAATCTCCCCACTCGCGGGCCAGAACGACAATTGCGATGTTTTCCGCATAAGTGAAGGCCGGCTCAACAACTATAAGTTTGAGAGCCCGCCGTGAATTAGATATTGCAATCTAGATTGGTTG